>JBECKZ010000091.1:0-4093 GCA_040235555.1 Thiohalomonadales bacterium
GTCACCATCTTCATTTCAACACACCTTATGAATGAGGCTGAGCGCTGCGATCGAATTTCACTCATGCATGCTGGCCATGTACTGATGACGGATGAACCCGCCAGGATCGTGGACAAACGCCACGTTAATAACCTCGAAGAGGCTTTCATCAACTGCCTTCAGGAAGAGGTTGCCAGAGGAGAGTCGAAAACGCAGAACGTGGTCGTTGAGAATCAATTACCAGTCGCACCGGAAAAGGAAGCCACCATTAAATCGACTGCAACTCGTTGGCCAGAGCCACTCCATTTACGTCGCCTGCTAAGTTACGCACGGCGTGAGGCGCTGGAATTGCGACGTGACCCGATTCGTTTAACACTCGCTACGCTCGGTAGCGCTATCCTGATGCTCGTGCTGGGTTACGGAATCAGCTTGGACGTAGAAGATCTTAGCTTTGCAGTACTCGACTCTGACCAGACGACCGTAAGCCGTGACTACACCCTCAATCTGGCGGGTTCGCGTTACTTCATCGAACGACCCCCAATCCGTAACTATGCAGACCTGGATAAGCGAATGCGTGCGGGCGAGCTCAGTCTGGCCCTGGAGATTCCCTCGGGTTTTGCGCGCGACATTGCTCGTGGCAATCCCGTGCAGATCGGAGCCTGGATCGATGGCGCAATGCCACAACGCGCCGAGATGGTCAGCGGCTACGTGCAGGGCATGCATCAGCATTGGCTCGCGGCTCGTGCACGGGAGTTGACCACGGTAGGAGCCACAGCGGGTCTGGTCAATATCGAGACACGGTTTCGTTACAACCCGGACGTGAAGAGTCTGCCGGCGATGGTGCCGGCTGCAATTCCTCTTATGCTGATGCTGATCCCGGCAATGCTCAGTACCTTGTCGGTGGTGCGTGAGAAGGAACTGGGTTCCATGGTCAACTTTTATGTAACCCCGGTAAGACCTCTTGAGTTTCTCCTTGGTAAGCAAATCCCTTATGTCGTACTGTCTATGATCAGTTTCCTGTTGCTCACTGCGCTGGCTATCTTTCTGTTTGGCGTGCCGCTCAAGGGCAGCTTTCTGGCGTTGGCGGTGGCAGCACTGTTGTATGTGATAGCTGCCACCGCCATTGGTCTGGTGATCTCGGCCTTCATGCGAAGCCAGGTTGCCGCTATGTTCGGCACGGCCTTGCTTACCATTTTGCCGGCTATCCAGTTTTCCGGGTTGATCGATCCCGTATCTTCTTTGCAAGGCGTGGGACGCTTTATCGGTGAGATCTATCCGACAACCCATTTCCTGGACATCTCACGCGGCACCTTTGCCAAGGGACTGGGATTTAGGGACCTGGAGGCGTCATTTGTGCCACTGTTGATCGCTGTACCCGTACTCATTGGGCTCGGGGCATTATTACTGCGAAAGCAGGAGCGGTAGTCATGCAGAGCGTGCGCAACATCATCAACCTCGGCATAAAGGAACTGCGCAGCCTGGCACGTGACCCTATCATGCTAGTGCTCGTCGTCTATGCTTTCACAATTTCGGTTTACACCGGCGCCCAGGCCATGCCGGAGACCCTGCGTAAGGCATCCATCGCCATCGTTGACGAGGATCGATCGCCGCTATCACAACGCATCACCGATGCCTTCTATCCGCCATATTTTCTCCGGCCCACCGTGATCACTCATGCCGAGATGGACGCCCGAATGGATGCCGGACTTGATACCTTTGCATTATATATCCCTTCCGGTTTTCAACGCGACGTACTTGCTGGAGGTACTCCTGCCATCCAGCTCAATGTGGATGCAACCCGTATGAGCCAGGCGTTTTCTGGCAGTCGTTACGTACAAGCGATCGTCAGCGGTCAGGTGAGCGATTTCGTTCGGCGCTATCGCACGGAAACGGAGCTGCCAGTCGAGCTTGCATTGCGGGTGCGCTTCAACCCTGAAATGAACAAGTCCTGGTTTGGTGCGGTAATGCAGATCGTCAACAACATTACAATGTTGTCCATCGTGCTCACAGGTGCAGCGTTGATCCGAGAGCGTGAGCATGGAACGCTAGAACATCTGCTGGTAATGCCCGTGACGCCTTTCGAGATAATGAGTAGCAAAATCTGGGCAATGATCGTGGTCGTATTGATTGCATCGGCTTTTTCCCTGCAGTTCATCGTACGTGGACTCCTGGCGGTACCTATTCAGGGGTCGGTCGGACTGTTCTTTATCGGTGCTGCATTGCATCTGTTCGCTGCCAGCTCGCTTGGTATTTTTTTGGCCACCATCGCGCGTTCCATGCCGCAGTTTGGCCTGCTGATGGTTTTGGTAATGTTACCGTTGCAGAACCTTTCCGGTGCAATGACCCCGCGTGAAAGCATGCCGGAAGTGGTGCAGTTCCTGATGCTGGGTGCACCTAATACCCATTTCGTCATCCTTGCTCAGGAAATCCTCTATCGTGGTGCAGGCCTCGATGCCGTTTGGCCACAATTTATTTCCATCGCCGTCATCGGTATGACCTTGTTTAGCCTCGCGCTTATGCGCTTTCGTCATACCATTACAAAAATGGCGTGAATAGATAATGACAAAGAAAGATATGGCTAACGTGATGTTGTTATTTAACCTGCTGAGATGTTTTTAATACGCTATTTTGCTCTGACATTGATATTTGCAGTTACCGCTTTGCCTGTCGTTGCGGGTCAACTCTCTTCAAAACAGCTGTCAATAAATTTGGGAATGGCCGAAGAAATCAGTACCAATGAAGATGACAGTGGAGCATTTCAGTGGAATTACGGGGCCCCGATTAGTAGTCTGCTCTATACCATCTCTTATTATAATGAAGTGCAACTGACAAGCCCGAAGGAGGGCATATCGCGCCACAAAAGAGATGGCGTGACTTTTCAGCTGTGGGGGGCGCTGCCGCTTGGTGACCGATTTGTGGTTCGCGCCGGTGTGGGTCCATACCTCTTCTTTGATACCCAGGTCTCTGACGGTGATGTAGCGTACAAGCAGACCCATGGTGTCGTGCCCATATATAGTATGGCTGCGAGCTATGACTTCAATCTATACAGCACACCATCTTTCGTTCAACTCACTGTGAACCAGACGGGTTCGAGAGATGGTTTTGAGACAAGAACCTATCTCTTGGGATTGGGATTTTATTTTGACCAACATGGGAAAGAAACATCGAGTGTCAGTATTCCCCGAGATCGGAAGGTCATATTTCTAGGGGGGGTGACCTACGAGAATGGAATAGACAATGATTTAGGAGCAGCTTTTTCAGTTGAGTACAACCAGAGGTTAAATCGATATCTCTCATGGAGTGCCGCCATACTGAGAGAAGATGGTACAACCAATGATTTGGAAAGGACCGGTGTTGTCGGGCAACTCTGGTTGAAATCCAGGTTGACCGAGAGATTCGAAGTTGGTCTCGGGGCAGGTCCTGCTTATTTTTCGGGGCCGACAAAAGGTGCTGGTGTTCTCTCGATTTCCGCTGACTACAGTTTGAGTGAAAAATGGGGATTGGATATACGAATAAATCGAATTGCTACTGGGGATAATCTGGAATCTGACGACATGCTGTTTGGGATTTGTCGTAAGTTCTGATCGTTCAATCAAGCAATTCGCCAAAGAGGCTACATGTAAATCATGTATGCTTTGCGATGTATAAAATCAAGTATGGTGTAGATATTTTTGAACTTCTGCTGTCGACCCAAAGCTGACATACACTATAAATACCAATAAATAAAGCAAACGACGAAATGCAATTTCAAGGGGGATTAAGGCTATGGATTTTTCTTTAGTGGAATGGTTATTGATTGGCATAGTTGTTTTACTTTTTGTGATATTGCACACGCTGACCACAATTAACGATAATCTTGGCAAACTTATGGAGCACGTTGCTGAGATCCGCTATAAAACTGATCGTCTTTAGAAGGACCACAAAAGACTGCGGTTTCAACCGGTCGATGCAACATCCTCCTCTCTAGCATTAGAGATTAGATGTTGCATCGACCGGTTGAAACCGCAGCCGAAAGCTGACACTCGATAACATTAATACTGTCGACCTGCACTAAAGTGCTTTGATCTTGTCGAGCATTTCCTGCGCATGGCCATCAGGATTCACGTTGTACATG
>JBECKZ010000097.1:0-4141 GCA_040235555.1 Thiohalomonadales bacterium
GTGCTGCCGGTAAGGGATGCTGCAAGTATCGACTCATCGAACACGGCGCTGATCGTCGCGGTGACGGGAACCCCGGTTGTGGTATCCGTGGGCGTGACCGAGGACACGGTCGGCGGTACGGTATCGATCACGTAGTTGAGCGACTGCCCGGTCTCGGCGTTCCCGTCCACATCCACGGAAAAGAATTTCAGGGTAGTGCTTGTGCTGATGGGGATCGGGCTGCTGTACACCGCAGAGGACGTCGTAGGTGTGCTGCCGTCGGTGGTGTAGTAGGTCGCGAAGCAGCCAGTTCCGGTGGAGCCGTCGTTGCACGTGAGGCCGACGTTCTGTGTCGTGTTGTAGTAGCCGGCCGGCGGGCTGGCTGTCGTCACGGGCGGGGTGGTATCCGGGGATGTGCGTGTAAAGAATCCCCAGCCGCCGCCGGCGAAGGTCTCACCCTTGCTGCCTGTGACATTCGAACCAATTGCGATGACAACCCCGCTGTTGTACGCGAGGTTGCGCGACGGCGTGAAGATCAGGGTATAGGTGGCGCCGTCGAAGGAGAACGTGCCGGGAACGATTCCGGTATTGTCGCTGACAATGACCGAGGTGGAATTCACGGTCGACATGTTCACACAGGTATTGAACGTGGTCGCGAGTGCCGTCTTGACGCTGACATTCGTCGCGTTATTGACCGGGTTGGTTGAAACGATCTGCAGGTTGGAGACGGATGCGGGCGTACACGAGCTGGAAACGGTACCGCCACCGCTGCCTCCCCCGCTTCCGGTGGACCCGCCGCCGCCGCCACCTCCGCAGGCCGCAAGCAGCGTGACGCTCATTACCGCGAGCAGAAGCGCCCGCACCCCAATTCGAAAACGATTTTCCATTGCCGTGCCTCTACCTTGTCTTGTTCTTGTTGAACTTGTATCCATAATCGCGACCTGTACGCATTTCAGTCTCAACGATCGCACAACGACTGAAAACAAAGATTCGCCTCTATATAGATATCATTTGTAAGGGAACGGCAACTAAGGAACAGAATTTAGGGAACGGGCGTTTAAAATGTGATCTTTATCAAAAATGTATCTTGTGAGCGCGATCAAGTAAGGAAACCGGTATCTCTGTGTAACGAACCCACTATTTTCTTGCTCCAATCCATGGAGTATTCACGTACTGGTCTGCACAACATCATATTGGACTTCAGCAGTCTGACACTGCTCACCACGCTGGCGAGCGGCATCGGCCAGTTCCTGGCAATCGGAGACATGTCTGATGCTCTGATACGGAAAGCATAATTATTTTTGACTTCAACTAGTGAAAACCTCCGATAAGCGTAGGTCCGCCTTTAACATATTGTCCTGATCGAAAAAACACATTGCCTCAACCATGAGACATAATCTCCAAACCCTGAATTTTTGTCACTTCATTCGGATTTTTTGGGATGGCGTGCAGGAAGCTGCGAGAGCAGAAATGCCAAAAACAACTATGATCTAGAATAAAATAATTATATATGGTCAAACATAGCTTTATATATCTTTTTTTGCTCATTGATAACGGATTCATTCATACATACAAGATGCTTATCGCCCTTGGTTTTCAAATATGCCTTATAGTCATTGGTGAAAGATGCTGCGATTCTTGCCTTCTTGTGTAAACTATCCCTTTGTCTCCTTGACTGTGGGTCATTCCCAAATGGTATAAGCCTCATGTTTAATGAAAATAATGCCTCTAAATAATCATAATCCCTTTCTTCGCGGTCTGTCAGCGCACCACATTTGGCAGTAACCCATTCTCCAAAGGCAGGCGGATACTTACCAGCCAAATCTTTATAATCTTCCAAATCAATATATTCAATCTTAGTTGACGGAATAGTTAACATTTTATCTATCAGGATGGTCGGCACATTCATATCCAGCAAATATTGTCTTTGCAGCTTATCGACTATTTTATACTTTTTCTCTGCTTCACTGCTCGACAAACCTTTGAAATATTCTTTATCATAGTAAGGTCTGTGTATACCTACTGTGCCAGCCCCCTTTCGAACAGCAGCAAAAACAATTAACGCACAGCTACTATTACATTGCCCTGACGGCATTACGGCCATTAAACTTTTTCTGACTAGTCCTCCAATCTTCATAGACTCGATAACACTACCACCAGGAGAATTTATTCCAACAAGATTCGGGAATTTCCCATATTTTTTTATTAGCTTGATCGTATTATCAAAGTCTCCACGGGTAATTTCTCCCTCAATCATTAAGATGCCAAACTTGTTTATATTTATAGTTGCAGAATATATTTTCGGAGAAAATATAAAAATCAAAATAAATGATATTGTTTGTATTTTTTTCATAGATCACATCCGATATTTATCGCCGCTTGCTCCCAATGATCAATTACAGTCAGCGGACATTCAACAATAAGGCTAAGGGGCCGCCGCTATTTGGTAGACCCAGCGACTGCAAGGAGCGACCTTGATCCGTTTGTTATGACTTACCATGAATTTTTTCTTATCTCCGAGAATTTATAAGCACAATATGGACAAAAAGAAATTAGTAACTCAACTGCCATAATTATGCCTCCCTCTTTATCAACAAATCCCTCGTCAACTTCACTTTGCGTCACATTCCATATGTTTTCTAGAATCCAAGACCACTCTTCAAAATCAAGCCCTGCATCGTCCGCCAGTGAAACCCAGCAGGCAAAGCCCTGGCCTGCCTGCGCTTGGTTACCCACAGACAGATTCACGCTAGTGCCCATAAGATAGCGCATTATTTCCAGCATAGGACTTCTTGGAATAAATATCAGGAAAAACCGGGGGTTACGTTATGCCACCACCGGAGGAAAGGTGTGCAGATACTATATATATACCAATACCGTTCCGCCTTCGGGGCGGGTTTATTGCTTGCGAGACTTGCGCGCCTTGAGTGGGCGGTAGATCTCGATGCGGTCGTTGTCCCGGAGCAGCGTGGTCTCTGGCACCAGCCTGCCGTAGATTCCGATCCTGTTCACGTTCCAGTCGATTTCCGGGTGCGCCTGGCACAGTGCGGAGCGTTCGAGCGCCTGCGCAACTGTCGAGACGGTATGCAGTTCCAGTTGCTCGCGGAACACGTGATGTTCGGCGGCATAGATGATTTCCACGTGCATGGTTTTCTCCTCATCACCCAAAGTTCGAGCATACTGCATGTGCAGACCTCGCGCTATCGGACAACTTTTCACCAGAATTGCGACTTGTATTACTTCTCACCTGAATATGTGTGCGTTGATAGTGCATCAGCGCTCATCACGATCACATGTAGTTCATGAGTATATTTGGCGCAGCGACAATCCTCCTGTCAGAACGTTCAAAAACGACTCCATTTCAAGCGTTTATCGTTAGCTTGTGACCCCAAAATAATCTGGCACGCCGCATGCAACATCATATGTGTAGGTCATTACAGGTTATAACAAGTTATCAGACGCGAGGTGGGAAACATGAAAGTAAAACTCTTAATGACCGGCGCACTAATGATGGTGGCCGGTTCCGCAGCAGCCAAGGAGACGATACGTATTGCAATCGGCCACCAGAGCAAGTGTACGGACACTTACTCGGCCGGCATCATCGTCAAAGAATTAAAACTGATCCAGAAATACCTGCCGCATACCGGCAAGTACAAGGATGTGGAATACAAGTTTGTCTGGAGCGACTACACGTCGGGTTCGCCGATTACCAACCAGATGCTGGCGAACAAACTGGACTTCGGGGTCATGGGTGACTATCCCCTGATCGTCAACGGTGCCAAGTTCCAGGCCACCGACAGCCTGCGCACACTGTACGTATCCGGTACGGGCTACAACCTGCACGGTTCCGGTAACGGCATCGTGGTGCCGATCAAGTCCAAAATTTACAGCATTGCCGACCTGAAGGGCAAGGATATCTCCGTACCGGTCGGCTCCGCCGCCTGGGGCATGACCCTCAAGGCCCTGCAGGACTCGAAGATGTCGGGCGATGTCACGCTCAAGAATCAGAGCCCGCCGGTCGGCGCCGCCAATATCGCCCAGGGCAAGATCTCCGCCCACGCCGACTTCTGCCCCTGGTCCGAGATCATGGAATTCCGTGGCACCGGTCGCAAGATCTTCGACGGCAGCGAGGCCGGTGTGCCCTATCTGCATGGTGTGGTGG
>JBECKZ010000155.1:0-14531 GCA_040235555.1 Thiohalomonadales bacterium
ACATCCAGAAGTGCCAGTCGATCAACTTGATGGAATACATCTGCTCGCGGCCGAACAGCTTCGGCACCAGGAAGTAGACCGAGCCGATGGAAACCATGGCGACCCAGCCGAGTGCGCCAGAATGCACGTGACCAATGGTCCAGTCGGTATAGTGCGACAGGGCATTCACGGTCTTGATGGACATCATCGGACCTTCGAAAGTGGACATGCCGTAGAACGACAGTGACACGATCAGGAACTTCAGAATTGGATCGGTACGCAATTTATGCCAGGCACCGGACAGGGTCATGATGCCGTTGATCATGCCACCCCAGCTTGGCGCCAGCAGGATCAATGAGAACACCATGCCGAGGGACTGAGTCCAGTCCGGCAATGCGGTGTAATGCAGGTGGTGCGGACCGGCCCACATGTACAAGGAGATCAGGGCCCAGAAGTGCACCACTGACAGTCGATAGGAATACACCGGACGACCTGCCTGTTTCGGCACGAAATAATACATCATGCCGAGGAAGCCTGCGGTCAAGAAGAAACCCACGGCGTTATGCCCGTACCACCATTGCACCATGGCATCGACGGCACCGGCATAGACCGAATAGGACTTCATGGGCCAGAAGGTCAGCGGCAACTCGGCGCTGTTGACGATATGCAGGATGGCAATGGTGATAATGAACGCGCCATAGAACCAGTTGGCGACATAAATGTGTTTGACTCGCCGCTTGACGATGGTGCCGAAGAACACGATGGCATAGGCCACCCAGACAACGGCGATCAGGATGTCGATCGGCCATTCCAGCTCGGCATATTCCTTACCGGTGGTCATGCCCATTGGCAAGGTGATTGCCGCAAGCACGATAATCAGGGTCCAGCCCCAGAATGTGAACGCCGCCAGCTTATCGCAGAATAATCTCACCTGGCTGGTGCGCTGCACGACATAATACGACGTGCCGATGAGCGCCGAGCCACCGAAGGCAAAAATGACTGCGTTGGTATGCAGCGGGCGTAAGTGACTGAAGGTCAGCCAGGGGATGTTAAAATTCAAAACCGGCCAACGCAGCTGTGCCGCGATGATGAGGCCGACCAACATACCAACTATGCCCCATACAACCGTCATCACTGCAAACTGCTTGACGATTTTGTAATTATAGGTGTCCTGTGTTTGCATAGGCCCTCACTTTACTATTCGAAATTTTCAGGAAGGGTAAAAGACCGTACTCGATGTTACGCTGATCTGGATCAAGCAAATATCAGCCGCGAAGGAACTTGATCTAAATTGACTATAGCAGACAGATCTGACAACGAAAGCAAAATACTGGGATAAAGCATGCGGGGAAAATCCCTAACACATTGGTGGCGAAAGCGTATCCGAAACAAGCGCCAACGATCCGGCACACGACTTGCCCGTGTGCTGCGCTGGAGCTGGCGGCTGCTGCTGGTGTTACTGATTCTCGATGTCTTCTATCTGCTGACCATCTGGCCCAACTGGCATCACTTCGGCACTGGTAAAGCGCTGCGATCGCAATTCATTCTCAGTTACCTGCAGCAACACAAACAGGATCCCAAACTCCCACCATTGCGTTGGACGCCGGTATCAGCCGATGCCTTGCCGCATGATCTGCGGCGCGCTGTCGTTATCGGCGAAGACGCGCGTTTTTATTATCACCACGGCATTGACCTGCTGGCCTTCGTGGATGCCATGGACACCAACCTCGAACTCGGCGAATTCAAATATGGCGGCAGCACCATCTCACAACAAACGGTCAAGAACCTGTACTTCAGCAGTTCACGCAATCCGCTGCGCAAATGGCATGAACTGATCCTGACCCTTGCGATGGAAATGAACGTCAGCAAGCGTCGTATACTGTCGACTTATCTGAATATTGCTGAATTTGGTGAGGGCATCTACGGCGCCCAGGCCGCCGCCGAATATTACTGGCACATCCCGGCCAGTGAGCTGAGTGAATACCAAGCGGCGGAACTGGCTGCCACCCTCCCCAGCCCGAAACAAAACAACCCACAGACCCGTACACATTATTTTACACAACGCGCGGAACGTATTTATGGGTGGATGTTGAAGCAGGATAGAGAAAATTGACGTTGTTATTTCGATTATTTCTAATATTTTTTTTAAATGACTTTTTCCGCTCTCGCTGAGAGCGAGTGACTTTCTTTGTGCTTGTCCAAAAAGAAAGTCACCAAAGAAAAACGAACCTCCGCTTCGGCTGTTCATGCGAAAAAATACCTGTCCTCAGCAAGGCTGAGTGATTCGCCATCCCTGGCTCATCACTCAGGCTCGGTGTCCTGCCTCGCCCCGCTGGGCCTTGCTTGTGTGTCAGGCATTTTTTGCATAGCCTGCGCATGGAGAGTTTTTTCACTAAGGCAGGATGATGAGAATTCATAAAATATCGCTTTGCCCTACCTAGTGAACACCCCCATTCTGTCGCAACAGACGCGCGTTGAAACAGCGCAGGGTGGCGGCATGGACGCCGCCAGTCAGGATACTGGACAAGGATGTCTTGTATCCTGACCGCCCGAGTAGTTTCATAAGCGAGGCTGTGTCTTGCGACAGTGGGGCAGTTTTCTTTGGGTACTTTCTTTGTCTGCACAAAGAAAGTACCTCGCCTCAGCCGCGCTGTGGCGGGCGAAAAAAAGAAAATAAAATTTAAAACTACGCTTCAACCCGCTGCCAGCTATTCTCATTCCGAAACACTTCATACTTCGCCCAGCTGGCAAATTCTTCCCGCGTGCACACACCGGTACTGCGACGGCCATTGCCGGCGAGTATTTTATAAATAAGCTGATCGCGTCCAGGCTGACTGGATTCGTCGATGACCTGGCGTACCGCCCAGTCATTGCCGTAGTGACCGTTGCTGTAAGATTTACCCAATAGAATTTGTTCCGTCGCCAGATGGCCTTCGCTGGCATGTTTTTGTGCCAGGCGAAAGATCTCCTTGAGGTCGTCATCGGTCACGTCGACCACGATATCCATTTGTTCGATGGCAAAGCGGATATCCGTCAGCTGCAGTGCCGGTTGTCCTCGCAGTTCCGGTTCCTGCTCCGTTTTACTTTTGGCCAATAACATCTTGAGGCCGGCGGGGTAACGGCGCCAGTGGAACGGGAGATTTACGACAATAGCAACTAATAAAATGATTCCCACATTCAACATCACCGGGGTCAATACATACATATAACCCAGTGCATGCACCTTGCTACCACTGACCACCGCCGCCAGGGCACTGGCACCACCCGGTGGATGAATACAGCGCGTATAGTGCATGGCACCGATGGCCAGGCCCACTGCCAGGGCAGCAGCGAGGATAGTATCAGGTACCAGCTTGCCGACGGTCACACCGATACATGCAGAAATAAAATGACCGCCGATCAATGCCCAGGGCTGCGATAACTTGCCGTGCGGTACCGCGAATAACAGCACGGCCGATGCACCCATGGAGGCGACGATCAGACCCGCACTGGCCGGTGGCAATACCGAGGTAGAGACCAGCAGGATCCCTGCAATCCCCAGAAAACCACCTGCTGCAGAAATAATTCGTTCGTGATGACTGACTTTTTCCAGATCGATGCCGGTTAACTGGATTAACCAGTTCGCGACTTTTTGTTGATTCATCTTTTAAACTCTTGGTGTTTTGTTTTATTGAAATCGTTGTTTTAATCGAACATAGTTTTGTGCGGAATATACAATGTATTCCCGTTCTTCTTCTGACAATGCACGAACACGTCGTGCCGGCCGACCCATCCACAGGTAACCGCCTTCCAGCACTGTATTCTCGGTGACCAAACTTCCTGCGCCGATGAGTGTGTATTCTCCTACCTGCACCCTGTCCATGAGGATCGAACCCATGCCGATCAAACAGTTATTTTCGATCTGACAGGCATGCAATATGACCTGATGTCCCACGGTCACGTCATCACCGATCTCGGTAGCGACACCATCCGGGTTGTAGTCACTCTTGTGAGTAACGTGGACAGTGCATTGATCCTGGATATTGGTTCGCGCGCCAATCCGAATACAATTCACGTCACCGCGTATAACTGTGAATGGCCAGATTGAACTGTCTTGGCCGATTTGTACATCCCCGATCACTAATGCAGTATCGTCGACAAATACACCGTCGGCCAGTTGCGGGGAGATATTGTCAAAGCTTCGGATAGTCATACTACCTACAGCCGTTAACGCATTGTCACCAGCTCTTCTGCAGACGTCGGATGAATTGCCACGGTGTTATCAAAGTCGCGCTTACGTGCACCCATCTTGATTGCCACGGCGAAGCCCTGCAGCATTTCGTCTGCACCGGTACCGATGATATGGCATCCCACAATCCTTTCCTCGGCACCAACACACACCAGTTTCATGGCCGTGCGTTGTTTATACGCGCTGATGGCATGATACATTGCGGTAAAACCGGTTTGATAGACTTTAACTGAATCACCGTGTTGCGCGCGCGCCTCCTCCTCAGTCAGACCAACTGTGCCAATCGGCGGATGCGAAAACATCACTGTCGGAATGTTACTGTAATCGAGTTTGCGCTCCGGCATGTTATTGAACAAGCGATCAGACAGGCGGCGTGCTGCTGCGATCGCAACTGGCGTCAACTGGGCAAGCCCTGTCACATCGCCAACGGCATACACACCGGGCACATTCGTATTCTGGTACTCATCCGTGGGAATGTATCCACCCTCGGTGACCTCGATGCCGGTTGCCGCCAGGTTAAGGTCCTGGGTATTGGGCGCTCGACCAACCGCCCAGATCAAACTATCCAGATCGTTCAGCGTAATCCCACTCTGGCAGTGTACGCTGAGCTTGCCCTCTGCGTTTTTTTCCACGCGCTCGACGTTGACCTGGGTAATGAACTGTACACCAGCGTTATTCATCTCCTCCATCAGGGTCTCACGTAACATGGCATCAAAGGTCGCCAGGAAGTGATCGCGGCGCAATAACATGCAAACCTCACTGCCTAGACTGTTGAGAACACCCGCCAATTCCACTGCTATATAGCCGGCACCAACAATAGCGACGCGTCGCGGTTGTTTGCTCAGGGCAAAAAAGCCATCAGAGGTGATACCGTGTTCGGCACCCGGTATACTCGGCACGATGGGATAGGCACCGGGAGCAATCACGATGTGCTTGGCGCGGTATTGCTGATCGCCTACCGCCAGGGTATGGGCATCCACGAAGGAGGCCTGTCCGGCAATGTGGTCGATCTTGCTGTCGCGCAGGTATTGCCCGTACCAATCGTTGATTCCTTTTATATACTGTTCGCGCGCCCCGACCAGGGTGGTCCAGTCAAAGCGGTTGAGGCTGACATCGAATCCATAGCTGGGCATATCGCGCAGCGCATCAGCGAGGTGAGCGCCAAACCACATCACTTTCTTTGGCACGCAGCCAACGTTAACGCAGGTCCCGCCCAACCGACCACTCTCAATAACTGCCGTGCGTGCCCCATATTCCGCAGCCCGCTCCGCGGCGGATAAACCACCGCTGCCGGCACCAATGGCTATTAAATCGTATTCTTGCATTGGATGAGTTCGCTCCCATCTGGAAAAAGCCTAATTCTATCAGCAAATACACCAAATAAATCCTGGCGATAACAACCCTGAGATCTGCATGTGTTATGTGCAGGTTAGTCGGCATAAAATATCGGTAACCTAATGAAGGAAACTGCGAATGCCTGATGGAATCAATCTCTCGCGTGAACTTATCGAGTCGCTACTCAACACCATTGGAGAACACGATGCAGACGCACGCCAGGACATGATGGTGAATCTGCAATACCTGTGTGCCGTTGCTGGCTACCTCGCCGCGGATTATCCGGGTCCAGCGAGTGAGCGCGATGAACTGCTGGAACACCTAAACGCGTTCATGAAACACGTCTGTGATGATCGTGCAGCGAAGCAGCAACCTGCCCAGACCCAGAATTCCGCTACTACACCTGACATCCCCACCGGGCAGAGTGTACAGACCGACGATCCCGCGGTGGGGATCTGGAAGCCGGATTAGGCGGATTACATCACCGCACCTTACAAACCCAGATCGTCCCAGATCTCATCGATACGTTGCTTGACCGCCGGGTTCATCTGAATCGGTCGGCCCCATTCGCGTTGAGTTTCACCCGGCCACTTGTTGGTGGCATCGAATCCGATCTTGCTGCCCAGGCCGGATACCGGTGAGGCGAAATCAAGGTAATCAATCGGTGTGTTTTCGATCATGGTGGTATCGCGTGCCGGGTCCATGCGCGTGGTCATGGCCCAGATTACATCCTGCCAGTTGCGCACATCCACATCATCATCGGTGACGATCACAAACTTGGTGTACATAAACTGGCGCAGGAAAGACCAGATGCCGAGCATTACCCGTTTGGCGTGACCCGGGTATTGTTTCTTCATGCTCACCACTGCCATGCGATAGGAACAACCTTCCGGTGGCAGATAAAAGTCCACGATCTCTGGAAATTGTTTTTGTAATATAGGCACAAATACCTCGTTGAGCGCCACGCCGAGGATGGACGGCTCATCAGGCGGGCGTCCAGTATAGGTACTGTGATAAATGGGATCCTTGCGCTGGGTAATGCGCTCGATGGTAAACACCGGAAAGCGTTCGACCTCGTTGTAATAACCGGTGTGATCACCGAACGGGCCTTCATCTGCCATTTCGCCCGGATGGATAACACCTTCCAGCACAATCTCGGCCGAGGCCGGTACCTGCAGGTCCGAGCCCAGGCATGTGACCACTTCAGTCTTGGCACCGCGCAATAAGCCAGCGAAGGCATATTCGGATAAAGTATCGGGCACCGGGGTGACGGCACCGAGAATGGTAGCAGGATCGGCGCCCAGGGCCACGGCTACCGGGAAGGGTTCGCCGGGATGTGCAGCGCACCAGTCTCGAAAGTCCTGGGCACCACCGCGATGGGCCAACCAACGCATGATGACCTTGTTTTTGCCAATTACCTGCTGACGGTAGATCCCCAGGTTCTGACGCGATTTAGTCGGGCCTTTGGTCACCACCAGGGCCCAGGTGATGAGGGGACCGGCATCGTCGGGCCAGCAGGTCTGTATCGGATATCGACTCAAATCGACCTCTTCACCTTCGAACACGTGTTCCTGGCAGGGGGCACTCTTTACCAGCTTGGGCGCCATGTTCAAGACCTGCTTGAACACCGGCAGTTTGTCCCAGGCGTCCTTCATGCCTTTGGGCGGTTCCGGCTCCTTGAGCATGGCCAGGGTCTGACCTACTTCCCGCAGGGCCTCCACTGAATCCTCACCCATGCCCAGTGCGACCCGCGTCGGGGTGCCGAACAGGTTGGCCAGTACCGGGATATCATAGCCAATGGGATTTTCAAACAAGAGCGCCGGCCCGCCGGCACGCAGAACACGATCACAGATCTCGGTCATCTCCAGCTTCGGATCCACCGCCTGGCGGATACGCTTGAGCTGACCGGTCCTTTCCAGTTGCTGCAGGAAGTCGCGGAAATCGGAATATTTCATGGCACCGCATTGTAGCGGAAAACCCACCATGAAAAAGGGGCACAGAGGTGGCCCTCGTTTCATGGCATTAAACGCCCGGCGTTAATTGGTGGTATAACTGCTCAACTCCCAGATCCTGTCACTCGGAATGTCGGGGTTATGCTGAATGCGCTTGAC
The DNA here is from genome assembly GCA_040235555.1 of Thiohalomonadales bacterium. GTDB lineage: Bacteria > Pseudomonadota > Gammaproteobacteria > UBA6429 > Thiohalophilaceae > RI-92. The sequence continues at coordinate 7,654 of JBECKZ010000155.1, forward strand.
AACACCTACACCAGGGCACGTCCAGGTGATATTTCGATACGCACCAAAACCGCCCGACTGTCTGTTAACCATGATCTTCAAACAGCCGGTAAAACTACCCGCGGGAACAGTCACATCTTCGATGCCTAACGCCGCCCGGTTTTCAATAAAAGCACCAAAATAGACTGGTGCCTGGCCAGGATTCGTTATCTTCACAACTGACGCACCGCCAAACATTGCGCCTTTCACCATTGCACTCGTACCCAACACCATGGGGGTATCAATATTTAACGTATTAGTCAGTGCGCCACTGGTATCATAATTTTCCGCGCTCAATATTTGTTGTTGCGTCGGCGTATTCAGATAAAATTCTTTACGCCATCGGCACAGGCCGTTACTGTCCTGCCACTTTTGCGTGATCTCTACTGTTGTGTTTGCGCCAGCCGGTGTTTGAACGATGGTATCTGTTTCCTGACTTGTGCTTGAACAAAAACTGCCGTCGGGACTGAGGTTAAAGGTCTTGCTGGTAACATTCGCGGCCGCGACATACATGTGGTAGTCGTAAACGGTTATCCGTGAATCCAGATCGGCAAAGTTCGCATTCACATCAGCTGCGTGTGCCGGCTCTCCGGCCTTGAAGTTATAAGGCACTGCCGCCATGGCCGCTGTCCCGACTAACATTCCCAGGGTAATAAAACAGGTAAATTTGAGTTTCATTTCTTCCTCCGGTTTTTCTTTTTGTTATCGATTGGATTTGATTATTGCCAGTTCATCTTGTCCCAGCTGGTATTGTCCCAACTGGCCGGCTGATTTTGATTACTTGTACCGGAATCACCGCCTCCGCCGCCACAGGCGGAGAAGAGACTACAAACCATGCATAAACAGAAAATTCTGATGATTACCAGAAAGACCCTGGACATCGGCACCCCCCTAATAGAAATGTTATGAGTAGAAAATTTTATTTTTTTGAAATCAGGTAAGCGAATATAGATCAGGTATTAGTAAATACAATCATCAACACCTGTCTAAATTCACCCAAAAATCATTTTCTTTAGATCCGAAACCCGCCGTGCCGTTTGCGATGATGGTAGTCGATCCAGCCGACGCCGGCGGCAATGCCACCTATGAAAATGGCAAACAACAGGATCCAGTACCACACCGGAAAGCTCGGGCGGATCGCCGCTAACTCAGAGGTAGAAGGGACCTGTTTACCCTGCAGATTGGCAAGTGCGGCTTCAATGCGCACCTGCAGCTGCTGGTTCTGATCTTGTAGATCATGCAGCGAGACAGAAGAATCGGATTTGGATTGATTGACCAACGCCGCTTTCTGCTCGGTCAGTTGTTTAACCTGGGCCTGCAGCGCGCTGATCTGATCCTGCGCCTCCTTTGAAGGTGATGCCGACGGTGTTGCGGCGGCCTGATCCTTCAGCTTCTTTTGTAATTCCTTGATGGTGCTTTTGTCATTGGAAATTTCATCCTGACGTACCTGGCTCTCACGTTCTTTTTTAGTCAGTTCATCATTGAGTTTCTTGACAGTGTCCTGGGCCTGCTTCAGCTTGGCATAAGCCGTATCCAGTTCTGCTGTTGCCGGTTTATCCGGCTTGAGGTAACTACTACTGACCCAACCCTGCTTGCCATTAGCCAACTGAACCTTGGTGAAATCATCACCGCGTTCGAGTACCGTCACCGCCGTGCCGCTTGGGATCGTGGCGATCACGGGGCTGACTTCCGTCGCGTCCTGATGCACGCCGAGCAGAATGCGATCGGTCACGTACAGGCTCTCCGCCGTAGCGACACCGGTAAAGATCAGAATAGACAAAAAGATAACGATGCGTAATTTCATTTTTCTTGTATCAGGCGGTAATCCCGCTATGCCTCAGTAGTGCGTCAATCTGTGGTTCGCGTCCACGAAACGCCACGAACAATTCCATGGGTTCCCGGCTGCCACCCTGCTCGAGGATATTGTGAAGAAACTCCTGGCCGGTGGCTGGATCAAAAATACCATGTTCCTCAAACTTGGCAAATGCATCGGCCGACAACACCTCGGCCCATTTGTAACTGTAGTAACCTGCGGCGTATCCTCCCGCAAAAATGTGCGTAAAACTGTGCTGGAATCGATTAAATGACGGCGGTACCATCACGGCCACCTGCTGGCGGACTTCATCGAGAATTTCCTGCACACGTGCGCCACGGGCCGGGTCGTATTCGGCGTGCATGCGAAAATCGAACAGGGCAAATTCCAGCTGGCGAACCATGAACATGCCGGACTGAAAATTCTTTGCTGCCTGCATCTTATTATATAAACCTTCTGGCAGTGGCTCACCGGTCTGATAATGCCCGGTAATCAGATCCAGCGCCTCCTTCTCCCAACACCAGTTTTCCATGAACTGGCTGGGCAGCTCCACGGCATCCCAGGCCACACCATTAATGCCGGAGACGCCAATGTAATCTACCTGAGTCAGCATGTGATGCAGGCCGTGACCAAACTCATGAAACAGCGTGGTGACTTCATCGTGGGTAAACAGTGCGGGCTGATCGCCAATGGGTGGTGACAGATTACAGGTGAGGAACGCCACCGGCGTGGCAACATGGCCATCGTGATAACGGTTGCGCCCAATGCAGTCATCCATCCAGGCACCACCGCGCTTGTGCGCCCGTGCATACAGATCCAGATAAAACTGGCCGCGCAAGTTACCGTCGTGATCGAAGATTTCATAAAAGCGCACATCCGGGTGCCAGGTATCAACACCAGTCTTTTGCACGATGTTAATCTCGTACAAACGCTTGACCACCTCGAACATGCCAGGCACGACTTTGGTCTCGGGAAAATACGGTTTGAGTTGTTCCTGATTAATGGCGTATTTGTGTTCGCGTAATTTTTCGCTGAAATAGCCGATGTCCCAGGCCTCAAGCAGGTCCCTGCCGTGCTGTTGTCTGGCGTACTCGCGCAACTCGTTCAGATCACGCTGCGCCACGCCGCGCGAATGTTCGGCCAGGTCATACAGAAAATCCAGGACCTGTTGCGGTGAATGCGCCATCTTCTTGGCCAGTGAGCGTTCGGCATAATTTTTAAACCCGAGTAATTGTGCCGCCTCATGCCGCAGCGCCAGGATTTCATCCATGACGGCCGAGTTATCGAATTGACCGGCATTCGGTCCCTGATCCGAAGCACGTGTGACATAGGCCTGATACATGTCATGGCGCAACTCGCGATTATCGGCATAGCTCATGATGGAATAATACGAAGGAAAATCCAGGGTAAAGCGCCAGCCCTCCAGTTGTTTTTGTTCCGCCGCCTGTTTGGCCATGGCCCGAGCAGACTCGGGCAGACCGGCCAGTTGCGCCTCTTCCATGATGTGTTTGTCCCAGGCCTGGGTCGCATCCAGCACGTTTTCCTCGAAGCGCGTTTGCAATTGCGACAGGCGTTGCTGGATTTCCTTGAAACGCTGTTTCTTGTCGGCCGGCAGGTCAAACCCGGACAAATGAAAATCGCGCAAGGCATTGTTGATGATCTTCTGCTGCGCCGAGGACAGGGCATCAAATACCGACGGATTGTGTTTGATGGTATAGAACGCCTGGTACAGTTGTTCATTCTGGCCCATCTCGGTGGCGTAATCGCTGAGCTTGGGCAGACAGGCATTATAGGCCTTGCGCAACGGCTCGGAATTCACCACTGAGTTCATGTGGCTGACCGGTGCCCACGCCCGGTTAAGGCGATCATCCGCCTCTTCGATAGGTTGAATGAAATTTTCCCAGGTCGGATTGCTGACATCACGTATGAGCTGTTCTACCAGCTGGCGATTGGAAGCGATCAAGGCATCGATGGCCGGCTCCACATGTTCCGGCTTGATCTTTGAAAACGGTGGCAAGCCCGTCATACTCAGCAAGGGATTTTCCATACGCAACCTCATTTTTGCGGGTCGTTACTGTAGCATGGCCGACTCGCATGGGAAAACGGCACAAACGCTATGTCATCAGTCAGCACCGAGACACCCTATGCCCAGCTTACACCTGAGCTGATCCTGCAGGCACTGGAACAGATTGGGTTGCAGCCTACCGGCTCTCTGCTGGCACTTAATAGCTATGAAAACCGGGTCTATCAGGTAGAACTGGAGGACAAACAATTTGTCGTGGTGAAATTCTACCGGCCACAACGCTGGACGAATGCCGCCATCCTGGAGGAACACGGCTTTGCCATCGAACTGGCGGAACAGGAAATCCCGGTCATTCCACCCATGCGCTTTGATGGCCAGACCTTACTGGAGTTCGGTGGTTACCGTTATGCCGTCTACCCGCGCCGTGGTGGGCGCTGGCCCGAACTGGAGAATAAGGACAACCTCCGGCTCCTTGGTCGCTTGCTAGGCCGCATGCACCGCGTCGGGCGCAGCAAACCATTTGTCCATCGCGAACGCCTGACAGTCCAAAACCGCGGTCGTGATGCCCTCGCGTTTTTACAACAAAGCAGCCTGCTGCCCGAGGTAATCAAACACAATTTGATTGCCGCTGCGGAACCCCTGCTGGATGCGATTGAAAGCCAGTTTGACGCTGTGGGCGCCACCTCGTTACGCCTGCACGGTGACTGCCACCCCGGCAATATCTTATGGACACCCAACGGCCCGCACTTCGTCGATCTCGATGACTGCTGCAGCGGTCCGGCGATGCAGGACCTGTGGATGCTGTTATCCGGTAGCCAGGACGAGATGGCAGCGCAATTACTGGTATTGCTCGAAGGATACGAAACCTTCAATGTTTTTGATTACGCCGAGATCCAGTTGATTGAGCCACTGCGTGGCTTGCGGCTGATCCACTACTGTGCCTGGCTCGCACGGCGCTGGCCTGATCCTGCGTTTCCACATCACTTTCCCTGGTTCAATACGCCACGTTATTGGGAAGATCAGATTGTGACTTTCAGGGAACAGTTAGAGCGGTGTTATTTGCCGCCAATCCGTTTACATTAATTTTTCTTTTTTTACACGTGTCTTTTTCGCTCGCGCCTGCGGCGCTGAAGCGAGGTACTTTTCTTTGCTTGTCCAAAGAAAAGTACCCAAAAGAAATGACACCCGTGCTGGTGCAAACTTGTGTCGAGAAGACCTTTTTGCAAAGAAAACAAGGCTGCGAAGCCGCGAGCAAAATGATTTTAAACAAGCAATATACTCGGAAACAAAATAGAAGTAATTTTATGATGAAACCTAAAACTACTTACAACTCTCCAATCCACTCTTCAAATCCGGATACTTCAATTGAATATCCAGTTCTTTCAGCATCCGTGCATTGCTGACGCGTCGAGATTCACGCAAGTAGGACAGCATACCTGCACTCATAACGCGTTCGGCTTCAGCCCAGTCTACTTGTGGCGGACGGGGCAGGCCGAAGTAATCAGCCAACGTCAGGAAGTATTCGCTCATGTTGGAGTCGGTACCGTCACTCACGTTATACACGCGATAACGTTGATCCACATTCGCTGCAGCTACACAAATATCTGCAAGGTCCTCGGCATGTATGCGGTTGGTCTTGGGTGCCAGATCTTCCTGCAAGATTGGGATACCTTTTTGGATGCGCTCCAGTGGCAGGCGACCCGGACCATAGATCCCACCCACGCGCAGAATAATCAGATCAACCTGGTGCTGTTCACACCAGGCTTGTAACCGACACTCCATGTCATAACGACGCCGTGCGCGATCCACTTGTGGATTAGCTGGTGCTTCTTCACTCACCAGCTCACCGCCGCGATCACCATAGACACCCGTGGTGCTGATGGCCACGATGCGTGAAGGTACTAAGCCCTGTTGTTCCAGACAATCCAGGAATTGCTGGCAATGGCGGTCGTGCTGACCCGAGGCCGGTGGTGGCACAAAGTAATATATAAGTGAGCCACTGCGCAGTAGCGGCAAACAACACGCGGTATTCCCGAGGTCACAGACCTGGGCAGACAAGTCCTGCGCCAGCAACTGTTGTTGAGAAGCCTCACTGCGGACTATACCGGTCACCGTGACGCCCAGTTGTTGCCAGCGCCGGGCGACGCGTGTGCCGATATCACCGCAGCCCGTAATATACACATGCGGATAGTAGGTTGTGCTGGATTGCGTCATTGCGCGATAATGCCGCGCTTTGCCACCAAACCCAAGTCCTTTCATGCCGTACCAAGTCACCATTGCTGCCACCGGAACCAGTTTTCTTGTTGAAAAGGATGAAAGCGTCCTCGATGCTGCCCTGCGCCAGGGGATTGGTCTGCCCTATGGTTGCCGTAATGGAAAATGTGGCAGCTGCAAGGGCAAGATACAGTCGGGCAAGATTCACTATCGGCAGGCAACACCCGGTTTAAGCGAAGATGATCGGCAAAACGGTTACAGCCTGTTTTGTCAGGCCTGTCCAGACAGCGACCTGATTATTGCAATTCAGGAAATCACCAATAGCGCAGAACTCCCGATCAAACGCTTTCCCGCCAAGGTCTGCAGCATTACCCGGCTCAATCATGATGTGATGCGGATCTGCCTGAAAATTCCCGAGGCCATGCGGATGCAATTCCTGGCCGGGCAGTACATCGATTTTATTCTGAAGGATGGTCGGCGCCGCAGTTTTTCCATCGCTAACCCACCTCACGAAGACAAGTACATCGAACTGCATGTACGCCACATCCAGGGCGGTCGCTTCACCGGCGAGGTCTTCGATCACATGCAGGTCAATGATATTGTGCGCATTGAAGGCCCGCTGGGTAGTTTCTTTTTGCGTGAAGATTCAGCGCGTCCGGTGATCTTTCTGGCAGGCGGTACCGGCATCGCCCCGATTGCAGGCATTGTGCAATATGCCCTGAAAAAACAACTTAAGCGTGAATTCTATATTTACTGGGGTGCACGCAGCGCTGAAGATTTATATATGCACGACACGGTGCAATCCTGGGC
>JBECKZ010000221.1:0-14134 GCA_040235555.1 Thiohalomonadales bacterium
AGGGTACCAACTCGTTGGTGATCAGTGCACCGCCCGAGGTATTTCGTTCGCTGAAGGTCGTCATTTCGCAATTGGATGTCCGACGTGCGCAGGTGATGGTGGAAGGTGTCATTGCGGAGATTACCGCGGATAAATCCCGTGAGCTTGGTGTGCAGTGGGCAGTTGATGGGCGCGCCGGCGGAAATGCGGTCGGCATCGTCAATTTTCCCTTGGCGACGACACCCATCTCGGCCTTAGCCAATCTGACGACCCCCCCCGCCGTGGCCGGCTTGGCAATAGGTGCCGGTAATTTTAACGGTTCAAACAAGATTGCAGGGTTATTGTCTGCGTTGGCGGGTGATTCGCATACCAACATTTTATCGACACCGACGTTGGTGACGCTGGATAACGAGGAAGCCCAGATCGTCGTGGGCCAGAATGTGCCATTCGTAACGGGTTCGTATGCCAATACCGGTGGCGGTACCACGCCCACCAATCCGTTTACGACGATTCAGCGACAGGACGTGGGTTTGACCCTCAAGATCAAACCACAAATCAACGAAGGAGACTCCATCAAACTGGATGTGACCCAGGAGGTTTCCAGCATTGCCCCCAGTGCCGCGGCGGCTTCTGACATTATCACCAATAAGCGTTCGATTAAGACCAGTGTGCTGGTGGACGACGGTCAGATTGTCGTGCTCGGTGGCTTGATTAAGGATGACCTGAGCCAGACACAACAGAAGGTCCCGGGGCTTGGGGATATCCCCTTGTTGGGCTGGTTATTTCGCTATGAAAAGACCGAAAAGATCAAGACCAATCTGATGGTGTTTTTGCATCCAACCATCCTCAAAGACCGAAAGACCATGCAGGACCTCACCAGCGAAAAGTATAACTTCATGCGGGCCCAGCAAATAGAGATGAAGGAAAAAGGCCTGAATCTGCTGGATAACAATGAGACGCCGGTCATGCCGGAGATCAAAGAATATCTGTCGTTACCGCCACCTTATGAAGACTCCGAACAACGGATGGAACTGAGCAAGCCGGTTGCGGATACGAATGATGCACCGCCCCCAATGTCTTCCACATCAGCGCCCAGCTCGTCCAGTCTGAGTGGTCAGAAAACGACATCCCAAACTTTGTCTGCACCGCCTGCCAGCAGTGATAGCAATCAGAATTACGAACCTCCTTTTATTGGTGATAGTGATGCAGGAACAGCTCCTCAGTGAAGATACTGAACAGGTCTTGCAGACCTTGCCGAGTCAGGGCGTGGAGCGTCTGTCCTACTCCTATGCCAAGCGCCACGGTATAATCGTGACACAAATTAGCCCACGTGAAGTGGAAGTTATTTTCCGCAGAGGAGGCAGTAATATCCCGTTACTGGAATTACGCCGTCACTATAAACGACCGATCACGCCCACGCTGGTTGATGACAAGGAATTCGATAAATTTCTGCAACAAAATTACGAAACGTCCTCCTCCAGTAACGCGATGGAGATGATTGAAGGTCTGGGTGATGAGATGGACCTGTCAAGCATCGCGCAGGAACTGGCTGAACCCGAAGACCTGTTGGAAACCGAGGATGATGCGCCGATCATTCGTCTGATTAATGCCTTATTGACGCAGGCGGTCAAAGAGAACGCCTCGGATATCCACATCGAACCCTTTGAAAATCGCCTGATGGTTCGGCTGCGTATCGATGGGGTATTGCGCGAAGTACTGCAACCACCGCGTGCGCTGGCACCCCTGATTACCTCACGCGTGAAAGTCATGGCCAAGCTGGATATTGCCGAAAAACGCTTGCCGCAGGATGGCCGTATCTCATTTCGTATTGCCGGGCATCCGGTGGATGTGCGGGTCTCTACCTTGCCGTCAGGCCATGGTGAACGGGTGGTATTGCGTCTGCTCGACAAGCAGGCCGGGCGTCTGGACCTGGGGCAACTGGGGATGGACCCGGAAGTGCAGGAAAGCCTTGACCAGATGATCCACCGTCCCCACGGTATTTTTCTGGTCACGGGCCCAACCGGTTCCGGTAAGACCACCACCTTGTATGCGGCATTGGGGCGTCTGAATGACACCAGCCGCAATATCATGACGGTGGAAGACCCCATTGAATATTATATCGATGGGATCGGTCAGACTCAGGTCAACACCAAGGTGGACATGAGTTTTGCCCGTGGTCTGCGCGCAATTCTGCGCCAGGACCCGGACGTGGTGATGGTCGGTGAAATCCGTGACGTGGAGACCGTCGAAATTGCGATTCAGTCCTCGCTCACCGGACACCTGGTTTTTTCCACCTTGCATACCAATACCGCGATCGGTGCGATTACCCGCTTGCGTGACATGGGTGTAGAACCGTTCTTATTGTCATCCACGATCATCGGCGTACTGGCGCAACGCCTGGTGCGCTTGCTGTGTCCACACTGTAAACGGCCGCATGTGCCGGATGCCAGTGAATGTGATTTGTTAGGAATATCACCGGAAGACCCACCTGTACTGTATGAGCCCACCGGTTGTGAAAAATGCAATTTCCTCGGTTATCGCGGCCGTACCGGTATCTATGAACTCATTGAAGTGGATAACCAGATGCGCTCCATGATCCACGACAAGGTTGGTGAGCATCAATTGGAAATATATGCCCGTCAAAACTGGCCCAGTATTCGTCAGGATGGGATGCGACGGATCCTGGCCGGTGACACTTCCCTGGAAGAAGTCCTGCGCGTGACGCGGGAGGATTAAAGTGCCATGGGTGCGTTTGAGTATGCGGCACTGGATAAAGGTGGCAAAGAGCGCAAGGGGGTGCTCGAAGGCGATTCGCCGCGCGCGATTCGACAACAGCTGCGTGATCGGGGGCTGATTCCGCTATCTGTCGATGAAGTTGCACAAAAAGAATCGGCGCATAAAAAAGGGTTCGCATTTCATCTGCGACGTGGCATCAGTGCCACGGATCTGGCCTTGCTGACGCGTCAATTGGCGACCCTGTCGCGTTCCGGTTTACCTCTGGATGAAGCCACCTCCACGGTGGCGCGCCAAAGTGAAAAACCACGTTTGAAAAGTTTGATGCTGGGTGTGCGAGCTCGGGTCATGGAGGGCCATACCCTGGCAGACGGTTTCGGCAAGTTTCCTCATGTGTTTCCCGAACTGTATCGCGCTACCGTGGCGGCTGGTGAGCAATCCGGCCATCTGGATGCCGTGCTGGAACGTCTGGCCGATTACACTGAGGCCCGTCAGCAACTGACCCAGCGGATCCAGCTTGCGATGTTTTACCCGGCGATCCTGACGGTGATGTCAATCCTGGTGGTCGGTGCCCTGTTGGGCTACGTCGTGCCGCAAATTGTCACGGTGTTTCAGGACATGGGGGGTACCTTGCCAATAATGACACGTATCCTGATCGGTATCAGTGATTTCTTCCGGAACTATTTTCTGATCATGATAGTGGGCGGGATTGTGCTTGTCAGTGGAAGCGTCTATGTCCTGCGCAAACCGGGGCCCAAATACAGTTTTCACCGGTTTCTGTTGGGAGTGCCGGTATTTGGACGATTTGTCCGGGGCGTCAACACTTCCCGGTTCGCCCGTACCTTAAGCATTTTGGCCGCCAGTGGCGTGCCAGTCCTGGAGGCCTTGCGCATTGCCGGCCAGGTCGTGGGCAACCTGCCCATGCGGGATGCGGTGGTGCAGGCGGCGCATAAGGTGCGCGAGGGTGCACCGTTGGCACGTTCGCTGGAACAAAGCGGTTATTTTCCACCGATGACCGTAAACTTGATCGCCAGTGGTGAGGTCAGTGGTAATCTGGAGGAAATGCTGGAACGGGCGGCCACCAACCAGGAACGGGAGCAGGAGACACAAATCTCGTTTCTAATGGGAATGCTTGAGCCAGGGTTGATTGTGGTCATGGGACTGGTCGTGGGTTTTATCGTGATGGCGACCCTGTTACCCATTTTTAACATGAATGAACTTATTAAATAAAAAACAGAACGGGTGTGATGCAATTGGAAAAGATAGAGGTTGGAGTTATGAAAGTATCAAAACAAACGGGTTTTACCTTGATTGAAGTGATGGTCGTGGTGGTGATCCTGGGCATTCTTGCCGCGGTGGTGGTACCAAACATCATGAGCAAGCCGGACGAGGCACGGGTTAGCAAAGCCAAGCAGGATGTGCGTGCGCTGGAGGAGGCATTAAATCGCTACAAGCTGGACAACTATGACTATCCCAGCACGGAACAGGGCCTTGCTGCCCTGGTACAAAAGCCGGGCGGCAGTCCCGAAGCCAAACACTGGAAGGGCCCTTACGTGAAAAAGGTTCCGAATGATCCCTGGCATAATCCTTACCAATATATGAATCCGGGTGTACATGGTGATATCGATATCTTCTCTACCGGCAAAGACGTCGCGTCGCCGGATGATGATATTGGTAACTGGAATCTGGATGAAGATATTACGGTCAAATAAGCCTATTGGTAGCGCGTTTACGCGCTACCGATCCCAGTCAGGTTTTACCCTGATTGAGATGCTGGTGGTGCTGGTTATCATTGGTATCGTTATTACCTCGGTTACCTTGTCGATTCGCACCGATGATCGAAGCGAGAAGATGGAAACGGAGATGCAGCGCATTCAGGCACTGTTGAAACTGGCCCGGGAAGAAGCCGTGATGCAGGATGAGGATATCGCACTGAGAGTGAGTGAAGATAAGTATTCGTTCGAGATCCTGGGCGAAAAAGGCTGGGAACCGATTTCGGATGACAAGGTATTTCGCGAGCGCAAGGTGGTGGATGGTACAGAGTTGGCCTTGAAAGTGGATGATCTGGAAATCGACTTCGGCAAGCAGCAGGAAGCGGCCGGCGATGACAAGATTCCACCGCCACGCATTTTTATTCTATCGAGCGGGGAGATTATGCCGTTTGAACTGATATTGCGCACCGTCGATCAATCATTGCAATACAGTCTCAAAACGCAGCAGGATGGCACCGTCAAACTGATTATGCCGGACACCGGTTTGAGTTAAGCCGATGTGCGGTCAGACAAAGCAGCGCGGTTTTACCCTGATGGAAGTGTTGATTGCCATGGTGATGCTGACCTTCGGTCTGATGGCGGCAATCAAGCTGGTCAGTGAAGTGTCGACATCAGCAATTCAGTTACGCAACAAGACCTATGCGCAATGGGTGGCATTGAACAAGATTGCAGAACTGCGGCTGCAAACCACCTGGCCGTCTCTGGGGAAACGTGATGGTGACAGTGAAATGGCTGGGCAGAGCTGGCACTGGGTAACGGAAATCAAATCAACCCCAAACAAGGATATGCACCAGGTGGATGTCTCGGTTAATCCGGCGTCGGAAAAAGACAATAGTGTCGCCACCGTGGTGGTTACCGCCTACCTGGGGCGGCCGTGATTATGAACAGCTCACGCAGTCGCGGCTTTACCCTGTTTGAATTACTGGTTGCAGTCTCGATACTGGCAATCATTTCCGCCATGGCGTACACCGGGCTGTTGCAAGTGGAAAATGCCCGTAAGCAACTTACCGATACGGAAACCCGGCTGGCACAAATTCAGATAGCCTTTTTCAATTTCGAACGGGATTTGCAACAGGTTGTGCACCGGCCGATACGTAATCAATATGACACGGAACGACCATCAGTTGCCGGCCAGGGTGAATATCTGATGGAACTCACGCGAGGCGGTGTGCGCAATCCGGCACATGTTGCGCGTAGCCTGTTGCAACGGGTTGCCTACGTGGTGGAAGATGACAAGTTGGAACGCTTGAGCTGGTCGGTACTGGATCAGGCGCAGGACAGTGTACCCCTGAAACTGACACTGCTGAACAAGGTTTCGGCCGTTGATATTCGTTTCCTGGACAAGAGTGATAACTGGTCGAATGACTGGCCACCACCGGCGACATCCTCCACGGGGGCTGCGGCAGCGGTACCTGATGAGTTTCCCCGCGCGGTTTCGGTGAAACTGGAATTGCCGGATGTCGGCAGCATTGAACGCATATTTGTGTTGCCGGAGGCATAGCGAGATATGCGTAACAATAAAACTCCAAGGGCTCGTTGGCAACGGGGGGTCGCGATCATCCTCGCCGTCCTGGTCACGAGTCTGGCGACCATGCTTTCGGTATCACTCGGGTCGAATCAGGCCTTATTTTTTCGCCGGACCGAGAATCTGTTGCGACATGATCAGGCGTATCAGTATTTGCTTGGTGCGGAATACTTCGGTAAAACGTTACTGGCATTCGATGCCGATCAAAATAAAACAGATTCGATGCTGGATGCCTGGGCACAAAAAGACCCAAAAGATCCATCCGGAATGGGCTATTCCGTGCCAGTTGAACAGGGCAAGGTAGGGGGTAGCATCGAAGACTTACAAGGCCGATTTAATATTAACAATCTGGCGGATCCCAAAGACAAGGTGTCTTTGGAGGCATTCCAGGAGTTATTAAAGATCAACGGCATTCCTGTTGATATGGAAAATGCAGTACTGGACTGGCTGGATCCCGATCAGAATGCGCGTTTTCCGGATGGTGCAGAAGACGTGGATTACCTGCAGGGGGAGCGCGCCTACCGGGCTGCCAATGCCTTCATGGGCAGTGTCAGTGAGTTACTTTTTATAAAGGGGTTTACATACAAGATGTATGAAGCATTGGCTCCGGCCTTGATTGCATTACCGGCAACAGGTGTGACAGTAAATGTGAACACCGCCAAACCGCTGGTATTGCGCATGTTTGTCAAGGGGCTTTCAGAACAGGATGCGAAACAGCTGACTGACGACCTGGCGAAGAACCCCGTGACCGATATCAAGGATTTTCTCAGCAACAGCCTGGTGACGGGAAAACCGATACCGACTACCGGCATTGGTGTGAGTAGCAGCTATTTTATGACCCATGCCTACGTCTTTATTGGCAGTGCTCGTGCACATCTCGACAGCCTCATCTACCGGACTTCGGCCAAGGATATTAAAACCCTGCAACGCAGTCAGGGGGGCTTCTAGATGTCACGAACCTTGTTATTACGTATTGACCCCACTGCCTCCGAAGCAAGCTGGCAATTGGTCGAACATGGCCAGCTGGTAGGGCCGGCGGGCAAAGGCAAATTAAGCGATGCCCGGCGGGCAGCACGGGGTGTGCCGGTAGTGGTGCTGGTGCCTGCAGAAGAGATCTTCCTGGATAACGTGGCACTGCCGGGCAAGAACCGAAATAAATTGCGTCGGGCAATCCCGTACGCCGTCGAAGATCAGTTGATCGATGATCTCGACAATCTCCATTTCGCCCTGAGTACTCATCAGTATCGTGGACGTTACCTGGTTGCCGCGGTAGAAGACCGGATGATGGATTTCTGGGACAAGGCCTTTATCAATGCAGGCATTCGTGTCGAGACTATCATCCCGGATGTGGCTGCCCTGGTGCAGACGGATGAAAGCTGGACAGTCCTGCTGGAATCCACTCGCGCCATGGTTCGTACTCCAGATACCTTGTTTGCGACTGACATCGCCAGCCTGCCGGTAATGCTGGAAAATCTCAGCGCTGCACGTGAAGAAGATGGGTCACCGCACGTAACACTCTATGATTGTAGCAATGATGATAAGGCGCTCCTGCTACAGGCCGCGATTCCGCAAATCGAGTTTAATGTCGTTGAGGTGCCGCAGGGGATTTTTGAGGTATTTGCCCGTTCGTATGAACCGCGTTCTTCTATAAATCTGATGCAAGGGGAATACAACAGACAAGAAGGTTGGCGCAAACAACTTCGACCATGGTATGCCGCCGCCGCGTTGCTGGTTGTTTGGCTAAGCTGGCAACTGGTCCTGTCTGTTGGTACTTATATTGATTTGAACAGGACCAGTCAGCAACTGACCAAGCAGATGCGTGCTGTACACAAACGTGCCTTTGCCTCGGCCAAATCGCCTGCGCCCGGTTATGAACGCAGTGACATGGAAGCCAGACTCAAACAATTGCAGAAACGTCAGGGGCGAGCGGCAGGGAGTCTGCAGGAAATGCTGGTGCGCACAGCGCCGGTTCTGAAAAAGATTCCGGATATCACCATCGATGGTATTCATTATTTAAATGGCAGTCTCGATATTGAATTGACCACCAAGGATACCAGTCAGATTGATACACTCAAGGATCACCTGCAGTCGCAAACTGGGTGGGAGGTGAAAAGCCAGGCCAGTACGGAGAAAGGCATCACCCGGGTTCGCCTGAAAATAACGAGTAACAGTTAATGATCGAAAAAATCAAACAATATCTTGACCAACTCAATGAACGCGAACGTCGAGCTGTCATCATTGCCGCTATCGCACTGGTTTTGTTTATTCCTTATGAGGCCGCCTGGGTACCGTTCAAACACAGCATGAATACCCTGGAGAGTCGGGTTGAAAAGCAGCAAAAGGATCTCGCCTGGATGCAGGCACATGTTGCCGAAGTACAGGAGCTGACGCGTGCATCAGGCAAGAGCGGTAGCAGTGCTCAACCGGTATACGGCCTGATCGAATCGACCGCCCGCAAACGTTTTGGTGGTGATATTCGTGTGCAACAGGAAGGCAAGGGGGGAGTGAGAGTAATGATCAAGAATATTGGTTTTGATGAAGTCGTACTCTGGCTGGATGAGCTGTACTATCAACAGCATGTTAACGTCAAGGAATTTACTGTCGATCGCCAAAAAGATGCCGGTCGGGTTAATGCAACCATTTTGATCGAAAGCTAGAACAATAATGGCAAGATTGCGAATTACAAAAACTGGCCGACGGTTTATCTATCTGGGTATTGGCGCGTATCTGGTCTTCCTGTTACATGCATTACCCGCGAGTTTCCTGACCCGTTATATCCTGCCAGCGGTACCCGCAGCGAAAATGGTAAAACTCCAGGGTGTGCACGGCAGCATCTGGCATGGACAGGCCGCCGAGGCACGCTATGCCAATTTCAGCCTGGGCAAACTCGACTGGCATGTCCGCAGCTGGGGGTTGTTACTGGGAAAGTTGAAATTGCACCTGAAATTCAACGATGACAACATGCATGGTGCCGCCTATGTCGATCTTGGTATGGGCGGTACTGTATCTGCCCAAGATGTGAATATGCAGTTTCCTGCACAAAACCTGATGCCCTTGCTGTATGGTTTTCCAATCAGTATCAGTGGTGAATTACGCGGTAACCTCAAGGACGTTACCATTGAACGAGGACGCGTGTTACAGGCGCAGGGGCGTATCGTCTGGCAGGATGCTGCCCTGCGTGCACCGCAGAATATTGAAATGGGGGATTACCTGATTACCGTGGAACCGGTAAACCTTGGCAGTAAAACTGTAATCAAGGATCAGGGTCGCGGACCGGTGCAGGCGGAGATCACCATTTCTACCAAAGGTTCAGGTGAATATCGAATGAATGGCTGGTTGAAGGCGCGTGATCCCAATCAGCAAGCCATCACTGAAGCCCTGCGTCTACTTGGTCGTGCAGATAATTCCGGTCGTTACTGGGTAACAATGAATGGTACGCTTCGAGGCTGGAAAAAATAATCTAAATCGAATTATTAGCTTTAAGAAAGCTTTTTTATTCAATCCCCAGTTTTTTGATTCGATAACGTAGTTGACGAAATGTGATACCAAGTAACTTGGCTGCAGCGGTTTTGTTGTAGCGGGATTTTTCCAGTGCCTGAATAATGACCTCTTTTTCTTTTTCAACGAGTACAGGGTCGAGGCTCAGACCATTATCATCATTTGCTGTATTGTTCTCAAGAAGAGAATGTTCCACCTCATACGAGGCAGTAGGCAAGTGCAGGTCTTCAACTTTGATCGCATCGTCCTCACAGAGTGTGATAGCGCGCTCGAGGATATTTTCCAGTTCGCGTACATTGCCCGGAAAGGCATAGGCCTCCAGTGCCTGCATGGCGTCATTAGTGACAGTCGGGATTGCGATTTGCCATCTGAGTGAAATCTGGTGCAGAAAGTGCTCTACCAGCACCGGGATGTCTTCAGGGCGTTCGCGCAGGCTGGGCACATGCAATTCAATGACATTGATTCGATAAAATAGGTCCTGTCGAAACTGGTTTTCTTTTACCATCTTGCCAAGATTTTTATGGGTTGCGCTCAGGATGCGCACATTAATGGGTATTTCATTGTTTGCTCCGACGGGTCGAATAGCCTTCTCCTGGATTGCACGCAGCAGTTTGACCTGCATCTGCAATGGCAAGTCAGCCACCTCGTCCAGAAACAAAGTACCACCATCGGCGCTTTGAAAAAGACCTTCCTTGTCAGCGACGGCGCCAGTGAAGCTGCCCTTCTTGTGTCCGAAAAATTCACTTTCCATGAGTTCACCCGGGATTGCACCACAATTGACTGGTACAAATGGGTGATCTCGTCGTGGACCTTTGTCGTGGATTAAACGCGCAACCAGTTCCTTGCCGACACCGGATTCACCGCTTATGTAGACCGGTGCCTGACTGCGGGCCAGTTTATTAATCGTATTGCGGGTACGTTGCATGGCATCAGAATTACCCAGCAACAATAACTCTTCATCTGGTTGCGGGCCTGACTGCGCATTAAGTTTGAGTGCGGAATTAATCAGGTTTCGCAATATCTGCAAATCAACCGGCTTGGACACAAAATCAAAGGCGCCTGCTTTTAATGCTTCAATCGCGGATTCCATGTTGCCATGGGCTGTAATCATGGCGACAGGGGTTTCCGGATAATTTTGATTAATGTATCTGACCAGTTCAATGCCATTGCCATCAGGCAGGCGCATGTCGGTCAGGCATAGCTCAAATGTATGTTGTTTGAGTAATTCATAGGCCTGTTCCAGATTCGCAGCAGTGAGTGTGACATTACCCATCCGGGTAAGGGTTATTTCCAGCAATTCGCGGATATCCGGTTCGTCATCTACGATGAGGATATGTTTGATCTCGGCATTCATGCTTATTCAAATTGTCGGCGGGGATCCTGGAATGTTAGCCGAAAAAATCCCTTGCCGTCATCTTGGCGAACGTAATTCAGGTGCGCCTGGTTACCTTCCGCCAATTCACGAGAAAGATACAGACCCAGCCCGGTACCGCGTACCTCGGTGGTAAAAAAAGGTTCAAACAGGTGTTTGACAGCCTCCTCATTGACCCCCGGGCCACTGTCAATGACATCCAGATGCGGACGACTGCTCCCAGCATCCAGACCACCACGCAGAAGCAATTTTATTTCTCCAGGGTTTTGTCGACTGTGACGCAGACCGTTATCACACAAATTGGTCAGGATCTGTTGCAGGTGGCCGGCGTCGAACCTCACCTGTGTATTTTCCGGTTCAATCTCAATTTGAAACACGTCTTTATTGATGCCCATGCCGGGAGCAAAGTCCGCAACAAAGCGTTCCAGGAATTGCTTCAGTTCAAACAGTCTGACTTGGCTGGGGCGTCGGCGACTGACGCTCATGATATTTTCAACGATCGTATTTAATCGTGCTGTGTGATCGGTAATGATCTGGGTCAGACGCAAATCATTTTTATCCAGTGTTTCGGATTCAGCCAGTAACTGGCCGGCGTGGCTGATTGCGCCAAGGGGATTGCGAATTTCGTGGGCGATACTGGCAGTAAGGCGACCCAGCGAAGCGAGTTGCAGTTGTTGCGCCTGCTGCGCCATCGCTGCCATGTCCTGCAGGAAAATCACGGCACCGGCAGCGGGATCGTCGCTGATGCGGGCAAAACGCGGCGAGAGATCAATGGAATTGCGCGGTAGCCGGATCGCCTGGCTCGGCCGTTCCGGCTCATGAATCCAGTTTTCCCATTGCTGGGCCAGTTCAGGCACTGCCTGGCGAATGTTGATGTTGCTCTGCGCACTGTTGAGGCCCAGCATCTGCGTAGCGGATTCATTAACCAGGTGGATGTTACCCGATTGATCGATCACTACCACGCCAGTTTGCATTCGCTGAATGATGTGCTCGGTGAGTTGGGCAAGATTGGCCAGGTCGATACCGCGTATTTGCGCCAGCTCTTCGCTTTCCCGTACCCGCCGGACCAGAAACAGAAAAATCAGGGCAGTGGCAAAATAGGTTGTGCCCAGCAGGCCGGCAGCCGTATAACTATTGGAAAAGGTGTGCGACACAAAAACATCAGTGTAGATCTGTTGCAACAGAATGACGATGGTTGCCAGTGCAGCAATACCCAGGGCCGAGCGTCCGCCCAGGGTGATACTGCTGATAGCGATGGTGAGTACCAGTAGGACACCCAGGCCACTCTGGATACCACCGCTGGCGTGCATAAGAATAGTCAGGATGATGATATCGCTGATAGCACTGGCATACACCTGGATTGGATAAGCGGGAATACGGCGAGTATGCAATATCCAGAATACGATGCTGATGGCCAGATAAAGCAGACTGGCATCAATAAACAGTTGCGGATTGGCCTGACCCAGGGGGGGGATCAATTTGTTCGTAATGAAAAGCAGGCAAAGCAAGGTTGCCAGTGAAGTACGAAAACTATTCAGTACGATGAGAGGACGCCACGGATCCCTGGTGATTGGGCTGCGGAAGTGTCCAGCGGGATTCTTGCCGAGATAATATGTTTCCATATCAATGTTCAGCTGCGATCGGCATCCCGGTGTGATTCACTGCAATAGTAGTTGCCATCACTTTTTATTGCTTCCTGTTGTGGTATGTGCAGCCCACATTTGTGACAGGCCACGAAGCTTTCAATCTTTTTGGTTTTGCTTTTGCTGGGTTTATCTGAGGGGGAATTGAGCCAGCGTTTGATGTAACTGACGGCCAGCCAAATGACAAAAAGAATTAACAGAAATCGTATGAGCCCCATGGTGTGTCAATCACGCTATTAGAAAAATAAACGCCAAGGCTAACACAAGGGGCGGGTCTGCTGCATGCTTCTCACAGGTTTTGCGTTGCGACCGGCTTTCCTCCAAAATACGCGTCTTTGGCTACCGATAAATTTCCAACATGAACATACATGAATTTCAGGCCAAGGCCCTTTTTCGCGAGTATGAGATCCCCGTCCCGCAAGGCGCGGTGGTGACCAGTCCCGATCAGACCGACTCGGTTATTAACCAGTTGGGAGGAGAGCGCTGGGTCGTCAAGGCGCAGGTCCATGCCGGAGGTCGCGGCAAGGCTGGCGGGGTGAAACTGGTGTCATCACCGGCGGATGCCAAAGCGGCCACAGCCGCGATGCTGGGTCAATACCTGATTACCCACCAGACGGGTGAACAGGGACAACCGATACATGAGGTCCTGATTGAAAAGCCGAGTGAAATCCAGAGTGAACTGTATCTGGGGACACTGGTGGATCGCAGCCGGGAACGAATCGTGTTCATGGCCTCGGCCGCAGGCGGCATGGACATCGAAGAGGTGGCACGTGAGCGACCGGAGCAACTGCACACTATATATATAGACCCGGTAGCGGGATTACAGGATTTCCAATGTCGTCAGTTCGTGTTTGCCCTCGGATTGGCGGCACATGCCAAACAGCTGACCCGCATTATGCATAGTCTGTATCGCTTGTTCATCGACAAGGATTTGAGTCTGGTCGAGATCAACCCACTGGTGGTGACGCCCGAGGGCTTGATGGCGATCGATGCCAAGATCAACTTTGACGACAATGCCCTGTATCGTCACCCGGCAATCGCCAGCCTGCGCGACATCCGCCAGGAAGACGACAAGGAGGCGCGGGCGCATGAGCACGGGCTCAACTACGTCAGTCTCGACGGTAACATCGCCTGTATGGTCAATGGCGCGGGTCTGGCCATGGCGACCATGGATATCATCAAGTTGCATGGTGCTGAGCCAGCCAACTTTCTGGATGTTGGCGGCGGCACGACGGCCGACAAAGTAGCTGAGGCCTTCAAGATCATATTGTCCGACACCAAGGTCAAGGCGATCCTGGTGAACATCTTTGGCGGTATTGTTCGCTGTGACTTGATCGCGGAAGGTATTATCAAGGCCGTACAGGAGGTATCCGTCAGTGTCCCGGTCGTGGTCCGGCTGGAGGGGACTAATGTCGAGCAGGGACGTGCTTTACTGGCACGAAGTGAAGTCAAAATCATTGCGGCCAGCGATCTGGATGATGCCGCGCAAAAGGCAGTCGCAGCGGCGCGGGGGGCAGAGTAATGTCAGTTTTGATCGACAATACCACGCGCGTCATCTGTCAGGGCTTTACCGGCAAGCAGGGTACGTTTCATTCTGAACAAGCCATTGCCT
>JBECKZ010000249.1:0-23827 GCA_040235555.1 Thiohalomonadales bacterium
TGGGCCAACGAGATAAGGCGCACCATGCAGTGTGGAATGTAACGCGGTCGAGTGGGCAACATGGGATTCGCTAAAATGCTGCTGGTATTCACTGATATCAATATCTAGTCCATTCGATGATATGAGCCGGCCTTCGTTCATGGGATATTCGTCCGGATGATGCAGGGCTACGCAGGTAAAATCTTGTAGATCATTCGGGAACTCAAGGCCCGCTGTCCACTGAATCAAGGCCTGTGCATCTTCCCGTGCTGAAATGAGGTCTTGCTTGAGTTGTTCTATGCGTTTAATTGCCGGGGCTTGATGGAAGCCGCCCACGCGCACGCCAACAGGATGCACCGAACGACCACCGAGCAGTCGAATAATTTGATTGCCCAGGTTTTGCAATCGCAGACCGCGGCGCACTTCAGCAGGGTATTTCTCTGCCATCGCGAGTACAGAATCAAAACCGAGATAATCCGGTGCGGCAAGTAAGTGAATGTGCAGGGCATGGGATTCGATCCATTCACCGCAGTACATGAGGCGGCGCATGGTCCGGACCCAGGATCCCGGATTAATCTGCAGGATGGTTTCAATGGCGTGTACTGCACTCATTTGATAGGCCACCGGACAGATACCACATATCCGTGCCACAATGTCGATCACTTCATGGTGACTACGGCCTTCCAGGAATTTTTCAAAGAATCGTGGTGGTTCGTAGATGTGGAGCTTTAAGTCAGTGATGCGATTTTCCTGGATCGTCAGGTCCAGTGCGCCTTCACCCTCGACACGGGCAAGCACGGGTACCTGGATATTAATGATTTTGTGATCCATTATTTCGATTTCCACGTGTCTGCAGTTTCGACAAACTTTGTATCCGTGCTGTGAATAAAACGAAAGCGTTTGACGATATCCTGAGGTATGAGACCCAGTGATTCAAACTGTAACGACAATGCTTCAGGGTTGCCGTTTTCTGCAGGTCCATAGCAACCGTAACACTCCCGGCCCATACCGGGGCACAACGCACCGCAACCGGTACGGGTCACAGGTCCCAGACAGGGGAGTCCTTTGCTGACCATGACGCAACTATAATTGCGTCGCTTACATTCCAGACAGACTTTATTGGCATCATCGTTGGGCACGACGCCGGAGAGCAGGTCGCGAATGGCTGTCAGGACCTGGTGTGTGTTGATCGGACAACCCCAAATTTCGAAGTCGACATGGATGTGGTCGCGTATTGGTGTGGAAGTTGCCAGTGTCTGGATATAATCCGGTTGCGCATAAATGCCAGCTGTCCAACTGGCAACATCAGCGAAATTGCGCAAAGCCTGTAAGCCCCCGGAGGTGGCACAGGCGCCGATCGTAATCAGGTATTTACTTTGTTCACGTATTTTTTTTATACGCTCAGCATCATGTGGGGTACTGATGCTGCCTTCTACCAGGGCGATATCAACGCTGGCTTCAGGATCAACAGGGCCGGCCTCGGCAAAATGCACGATGTCAACATGTTCGCTCAGCTGCAACAGGTCTTCACCGGCATTTAATAACGCCAGCTGGCAACCATCACAGGAGGAAAATTTGTGTACGGCGACACGTGGTTTCATCAAAAGCCTCGCTGCCCAAATAGAGGTTTGACTTCTTCGTAGCAAAATACTGGGCCATCTTTGCAAATAAATTTTGCACCATACTGACAATGGCCACAATGACCAACGGCACATTGCATGTTGCGTTCCATACTTAGCCAGATATCGTTTTCTGCCACACTACGCGTTAGAAGATGACTAATCACCGCGCGCATCATACCTTCGGGACCGCACATCATGGCAATCACCCGGTCTTTGGCAAACACCAGCTTGTCGAACAAATTGGTCACCGGTCCGATATGCCATGGCCAGATCGCTTCACCGCTATCTGCCGCCAGCAAGACATTGGTATCAGGTGCAGCACGCCATTGGTCGTAACGTTCTTTCCAGATAAAGTCATTACTGTGTTTGACTCCCTGGATGATGTTAATTGTCCCGAAACGTTCACGCCTGCGCATGACGTAGTTGATGACCGACACCACCGGTGCACAGCCAAGCCCACCGGTCACAATAATGACGTCCTTCTGCTCCGAGGTAAGCAGTGGCCAGCCGCGCCCGAATGGACCGCGAATACCGATGCGATCGCCCTGTTTGAGTCGCTCCATGCCGTGGCTAACACGTCCCACACTGCGGATAGTGTGATCGATGATATGTTCATCCTTGGGATCGGAAACAATCGAGATGGGGATTTCACCCACATTAGGCAAAAACAGCATGTTGAACTGACCCGGTTCGAACTGGTAATGCTGTTGAAACTGTGGATTGGTCAATCGCAGGCGCAGGGTAAACAGGGTGGCTGACTCCTGAATGCGTTCGATGATCTCCGCTTCTCTCGGGAGATAGGGATTCATGAGGATTCCCCGGCGCAAATGATGCCGACTTCTTCGGTTAGATCAATCCCGACCGGACACCAACTGATGCAACGACCGCAACCAACACATCCGGAGCGGCCATATTGATCATGCCAGCTGCCAAGTTTATGCGTTAGCCATTGGCGATAGCGTTGCCTGGTATTCGCGCGAATGGTGATGCCATGGATATAGCTGTGACCAGCGGTAAAACAGGAATCCCACTGGCGACGGTGTTCACTGTGTTTTCCGCTGAGGTCGGCGTGTTCGGTTTCACTGTGACAAAAGCAGGTCGGGCAGACGCTGGTGCAATTGCCACACGACAGGCAACGCCGGGCAACCTCATCCCACTGAGCGTGGTCAAGATTGGCAAACAGTGCCTGATTCAAATTACGGGAAGGCAGTTGTCGCTGTTGTTGCCGAGCGGCAGCGGTCAGTGCAGATTGTGCAGCACTGATTTGTTCCGCTGTCGCAGCTTCAAGAGGTAGTTGTTGCAGGATCTCCATACCGAACTGACTCCGTGCCTCGATGAGAAAACCATCTGCTAATTCGGTCAGGGCGATGTCATAGCCATAAGACGCGTGCGGGCCATCACCGGTGGAGGCACAAAAACAGGTGTCGGCGGGATGGGTGCAGTTGACGGCAATAATGACCAGGCGCTGTCGGCGGCTGGCGTAGTAGGGATCTTTATATTGATCCTGCAAAAAATGTTTGTCCTGAATATACAGGGCGGCAATATCACAGGCGCGCACACCGATGACTGCCAGTTTTGGCCTCGTGCTTCGAGGTTGTTCAAACAGTAACGAACCATCTTCCGAACGCTGACTGCGCCACAATACTTCTTCACTGGCAAATATATATGGTTTGAGTGCTTGCGGGCCATTGGCCCAGGCAAAGTAGCGAGGATCATCGGACTGTGTGAGACGATAGTGGCCCGGTGCCTGTTGATCATGCAGTCCACGCGGCAACTGGTTTACATTGTTGATTTTTCGATACTGGATCGTATGGTCCTGGACGGTTGGTCCGACACATTGATAGCCGCGTGTTGTGACAGCATCCAGCAAGGCTTGCAGCGCCAACCGGTTGAGGAAATGCATCTGTTTGTCTGGTCCGTCTGACATCTGAGCTAGTATCCCAGCAGAATGTTTAAATCGGTTTACTACCGCGCTCACAACCTAGTATGGCGTATTTTAACATTGGCGGTGTCAAAAGCGTGGTCACCACTACCATGATCACAATGGACGAAAACAGGCTATCGTTCAATACACCCAGACTCTTGCCCAATGAAGCAAAAATCAGTCCCACTTCACCACGTGGCATCATGCCTATACCTATCGCCAGTCGACTACAGCCTTTGCGTGCACCCAGACCTGATACCAGTTTACCAATCATAGCGATAATTATCAGCAACAGCGCAACCAGTACAACCTTGGTATCGAGAAACGTCTCCAGTTTGACCTGGATTCCCATAAGCACGAAAAAAATCGGGACCAGAATGGTTTCCAGAGGAGCAATCAAATCCTTAATGCTGAGGCGATGTTGCGAAGCATCGCCCCAATGGCGGAAATACCCGTCATGCAGAATCACGCCGGCGGTAAATGCACCAATGATGGTGGCCAGACCAATCAGGTTGGCGAACCAGGCGAGTGCCATCACGAACAAAAACGAGATAAACATCTTGGCCTCGACGATATCCAGATGACGTACCGTCCAGATGGCAAAGTTCAGGAATCTTGGGCCCAGTAGAAAACTGGTTATAAAAAATAACAGCGACAGACCAATGATAGCGGTGATATGCAGCAGGTCAAATTCGCCGGACACAATCAGACCCGTTACCACCGCAAGCATGATCAGACCCAACACATCATCGATGACCGCTGCACCCAGAATGACCCGCGCAGTCAGAGTTTGTTGCTGATCCAGATCCTGCAGCACGCGTGCAGTGATGCCGACGCTGGTGGCAATGAGAGTGGCAGCGATAAAGAGGTCTGTTTTCAGGCTGAGGCCGGGTAAGAGTACGGCAGTCATTATGAAACCCAGGGCAAAGGGTACAATCACGCCGATAAGGGAAACATACGTCGATTCACGTCCGACACTGCGCAATTCGCTGACACTGGTTTCCAGCCCAACCAGGAACAGCATAAAGATAATACCGTAGCGGGAAAAGATATCAACGGTCTGGGCTACTTTGAGATAATCCTGGCCGTGCGGTCCCGATAGAATCTGTAATAAATGTTCGCCATGATTTGGGATGACGGTATCTGCAGCCTCACGCATGCTATGGCCACCCATCACCTGTCCGACGATATCGAAAATAGCAGTGCCTTCACGCAGAATTTCGATGAAGTCGATACTGAACAGATAACCTAGCATCCCGATGAGGATGCCGATTATAAGCTCACCCAGTACTGATGGTTGTCCCAGCCGACGGGCGCCAAATCGACCCAGTAGCGCAAAGAACAGGATACTGGTGGTACCCAGGATGACCGGGGCGATGATGTCGTGATGTAATTGCATATTTTCTGTAACACGTAAGCCTGAAGTGGCGTCCCCGGCAGGGTTCGAACCTGCAACCTATGCCTTAGGAGGGCATTGCGCTATCCAATTGTGCCACGGGGACTGCGTGGTGAAACAGCAATTGTGGGGATAATACCATTAACATTCGGTTACTTCATTTCCGATTGTGTCCAGCATACTTTGTGTGGTTGAAGAATGAACCAGTTCGGCATGGCTATTGATCAGACAGAAACGTTTGCGGTGATTACACTGTCCAGCAAATATTCAAGATAGCTGTTAGAGGAAAGGCAGGGAGAGATCAACAATGCTTGATATGATTGAACAGCATTGCAAACCTTTCCCCGTCAGGGCAGGGGTTTTGTTTCCTTATGCAGGGCCATAGTCATCTTGATGGGGTTTGCGACTTCAGCGCCGGCATAGTATTAAAAATCTTCTTCAAATCCCAGCATTTTGCCGGCAACCCGATCCGGATTTACCTGGTACTCACCGCGCTTGATTGCATCACGTACCCGATTTACGTGATCTTGATCCACATCGGGTTGCTTTGCCAGATCTTGTTCCAGTGACTTTAATTGTGATGCCAGCTCTGCCAGCACCAGTTTATCCCTGGAATCCAGATTCTGTTGGTTGCGTTTTTCCAGATTGCCAGGTTCAGGAACCGAGGCTTGTGTCCTGGATTCCTGTGGCTGGTGGGGAAGGTCTGGGTTACTCCCGATATTATTATTTGACATGAATGATGCCCCCTTGCGTGTTTTACTGTCTGTCTTGTCGGCTGCTACCTGGTTTGCTTTAGGGGGCAATGTTCAACTTCTTGAAATACCACATATTTTATCTTATCGAGAGACCTGGTGGAAAACAGCCTAATGGTTTCAGCCATTTCGGCTATGTGAATACCATGAGGATTGTCTGGCAAGAGAGGATTTAGGCGTTGCTTGGCAGCGCTGGCGTTTCTAATGATAATTTACATATTACGCGATCAGGATGTAAAACAGAATGAACCCATCACTAACAGGCAAGCAGTTTCATCGGCGCCTGCGCAACCTGATTCTGGTAACCTGGATTGTGCCGCCAATATTTGGTCTGTCCTTTCTCAGATACCTGGATATTTTTACCACAGAACAGGTGCGTAACATTTTGCTCAATCCGGTCGAACTGGTATTCAATGTTGGCTGGATTGTGTTAGCAACCTGGTATCTACCGCGTCTGTTACGGCCCGTGGGCGAATTTCTCGATAAACAAGCGAGTATGGACGAAGCTGCGGTATTTGTGTTGTTACGTAGATTTCCGTTTCTTTATTTAAGCGCCTTTCTTGTTTATATGTTATTGGCGCCCACCTCGGTAATGTTAAGTGCGATTTGGTTTACCGATCACATTGCCACGCCGGTTGACTGGTTTCGGACACATCTGGTCGCCCTGATTGTTTCGATTATTGTCGGCCTGCCGATATTTTTCCTGGTGCTCGATTTGCTGGGACTGGTTGCAGGCAGGTTGCGATTGCATAAACCTCATATCACGCTCAAAACCAAAGTGTTTTTGATCGGTGCACTGGTTCCGTTACTGATAGATACCATGCTGGTCCAGTATTACTGGACCAGGACAGGATATTTTACCGAAGAGACGTTTTTCGTCTGGTTGACGCTGGAATTCCTGGCTGTTTGCGGGAGTTTGATATTTGTGCGGAGTATCAGTCAGTCACTGAGTCCACTACAAAACTTGATCAACAAAGAAAAAGACAGCGTGCCAGTCCAGCTATCTGCACTGACAGCCAGGTCGACTGATGAGTTGGGCGTGATTACGACCGATTATCATGCGTTGCTGGAAGAGTTGTATACGCATCGGCATAAACTGGAGAATCTGGTGCATTTGCGTACCCAGGAATTGTCATCAATTAATAAGGAACTTGAAGCTTTTGCCTATTCGGTTTCGCATGATCTTAGAACACCGTTGCGCTCAATTAATGGCTTTGCAAATATCCTGTTTGAGAATTACGCAAGAGATCTGGATGAAGATGCAAGGGAATATTTACAAAGGATTGTCGATGCATCTGCACGCATGTCACAAATTATTGATGCCTTGCTGAATTTATCGCGTGTAAGCCGTTCAAGTCTGAAGCGAGAACAGATTAATCTCTCCGGGATGGCGGGTACAATACTTGAAAAAATCAAGTTTGAAAAAAACGGACGATTGATTGAAACCCGAATATTGCCTGGGCTGAGAGCAAACGCAGACAGAAACCTGGCCCAGCTCATGCTAGAAAATTTACTTAATAATGCTCTGAAGTTCACTGCATATCAAAGCCACACGGTAATCGAAATTGGTGAGACAAGCAGAGACAATATGTCTGTTTTTTATATTTCGGATAATGGCGCGGGTTTTGATATGCGCTTTTCAGACAAATTGTTTAAGGCGTTTCAGCGCTTGCACCCACAGAATGAATTTGAAGGTGTGGGTATTGGCCTGGCAACCGTGCAACGAATTATTGATATACATGGCGGTCAAATATGGGCAGAGGCCAAACCTGGTGAAGGTGCAACATTTTATTTCACCTTTTAAAAAAGGCGCATGTTTACCATATTTTTATAATTCTATGGGTTGTTGCGCGAATAACTCAGGTTGTTCGTGATATATCAATTTTAGCAAGTGAAACCTGGCTTTGGCCTGGTTTGTAAACGGACCTATGATGCCGTCCTCTAATTCGATACCTTCTGAAATTTCCAGGTCACCTCGAGTGCGCACAAACCAACCCACGGATTTAATATAAAAATAGCGTTGCTTGTTGCAACGGTATTTCTCTCCGCCACGATGAATCTGGATATGGGACTGAAATGAGATCATAGATTTTTTAATATTGGCGTAAATTTCTGCAAACGCAAGATTGATCACATTTTATATAGTGCAATACATTCTGCTGACCAAACCAAATGCAATGTATGCGCCATCCTGAAACCACATACGACCTCTTCGGTTGACTCACAGTATTCGTCATCCTGGTATTTAATTCGCTAAAAAATACAACAAGTTAGTGATTGTTAGGTGAGGACATCCCGGCCTACATACTGTTAACTGGGCAGGGAAAGAGAGTGCAACAGCCCTGATGAGGTGCAATGCCCGGTTGAAAGTGTGAGGTCCATGACAAAACCTTTAATGTATAAGGTTAAGAAATCGTTGAACAAATTAAGCCAGGGATTAGGCGAAGAGTGCGAATCACAGGGTATGGCAGGCGATCTCGATTCATCGAGAAGACAGCAGGGGAATGAGAATTGTTGGAATGCCTGTACGGTTACGCCATACTGAACGGTGGTGAAAAAACGATTGAAATTGACTATCTAGAATACACGAGTCATACCTCTATGCATGGAAATATACTTCTGGAACGCAGCCTGCCTTTAAGCTGGACTACCAGGGAAGCGGGATCGCCCGTTTCAAATACCAGGCACAATCAAATAATCTTTGATTTACTGGATAGCCTGGAAGAATCGAGCTATCAAAAACCGGATACAGAAAATGCAAGCGAGTTAATCCGGATAGAGACCAAACTCAATCTCGTCATGCAATTGCTGGCGGAGCTGCTGCAGGATCGACAGTCTCATCTGCCCGAGGTCAGTATCCGCTTTAGCAATGACACGCTGGCTTGGCGGGTAGAACAGCCATTGTCAGCCGGGACCCTGCTACAGGTATCACTGTCCCCCGATGATCGTATCCCTTTAGCGATGAGTTTCGAGGCCCGGGTGCTGGCGGTAAACGATGGATGGATGGAGGTGGATATGCATGGACTTGATGAGGATGAACTTGCCAAGTGGTCACGTTGGGTATTTCGTCAGCATCGTCGTCAGGTAGCGCAGACACGTACATTTCCTGTCAGCCAGGTGAAATCGGAATAACTCTTAAACTTCAATAAGTTGTGCAGAAACTAAAGATAAGACTGCATGCCCGCCAAAATTTTGACTTTCAACCTGTGTCTGGTTACTCTCTTAACGTAAAGTAGCGCAAGTATAGAGCCATAGCTCATAGATAACGATTTACCCAGTATTCCGGAAAATTACATGGCCATTTTGTTGATTGACGATAATGCCGAGCGTCGTGCTCAGCTGGAGCTGTTACTGGACTTCATCGATTGTGATATTTCTGCATCAACCGGTTATGCCGACTGGCAGGATGTCGCACTGGAAACGCTGCCGGATGTTGTTGTAGTAGGGGAGTGCAAGGATCACGAGCGTGAAATTTCACTGGTTACGTCGGTCAAGAATATTCTTGGAAACGCTATCCCCATTCTTTTTCTCTCTGAATTACGCGACAAGAGCTTACTTGCCCCGGAACTGTCCAAGTTATTAGTCAACATTATCGAGCTACCAGTCAAGCATCACCAGTTAGTACATGCCCTGCATCTGGCGCAGGTTTATCACGAATCACAGATCGGCAGCGGCAGCAACCCGGCGCCAATGCTGTTTCGTTCTCTGGTTGGCAACAGTCGCACAATCGTGCAGGTGCGTAAACTGATTGAGAAGGTGGCAGACACGGATGCGAATGTACTGATCCTGGGGGAATCGGGAACCGGTAAGGAGGTGGTTGCACGTCATCTGCATTATTTCTCCTCGCGCCGCGATCAACCCTTCGTCCCGGTCAATTGTGGTGCAATCCCCCCGGATTTGCTGGAAAGTGAATTATTTGGTCATGAGAAGGGCGCTTTTACCGGCGCCATCAGTGCCCGCCAGGGTCGTTTCGAACTGGCGGAAGGTGGCACGCTGTTCCTGGATGAAATCGGTGATATGCCATTACCCATGCAAGTTAAACTGCTACGCGTGTTGCAGGAACGTATTTTTGAACGGGTTGGCAGCAACCGGAGTTTTAAGGCGGATGTCCGAATCGTCGCTGCAACTCACCGCGATCTGGAAGAGGAGATCAAAGCGGGACGTTTTCGCGAGGATTTATATTATCGCCTGAACGTGTTTCCTATCGAAATGCCGGCATTACGTGAGCGCAGTGAAGATATCGGTTTGCTGATCAAGGAACTGATCACACGGATGGAGCATGAGCAGCGTGGCTCGGTACGCATCACGCCTGCGGCTGTTACAGCATTAACATACTATTCATGGCCGGGTAATGTGCGCGAATTGTCCAACTTGATGGAGCGATTGATCATTATGCATCCATATGAGGTAGTGGATGTGCGTGACCTGCCGGAAAAATTCCGCGGGCATCTTTCAGAGGTGGATGATGTACGGGTTGCTGAGTCAGCCGTTGACTATGACCAGCCCGTCACCGGTGACCCGAGTGCTGCCGTGCGCTTGCCGCGGGACGGGATGGATCTGAAGGAACATCTTAACCAGCTGGAATATTCCCTGATCAAACAGGCGCTGGATGAAGCCGACGGTGTTGTGGCTCATGCCGCCAAACGTTTGTCGATGCGACGGACCACACTTGTCGAAAAAATGCGAAAATTTGGCCTTCAGCGTCAAGAACATGTGCCAGGAATTTGACCTGCCTGTTTTCCATTTTCCTAACTTATTGTTTAATAAATAAATAAATTCAGGCATGTTTCTTGCTCAATAAGAGTCAGCATAAATAGAACAATGCTGACTCTCAAAATTGAGCCGATGCCAGCCATGACCACATCCACAAATCACAGCGGCGGTGTTGTGACGCGTCTTTCGTGTTTACACGTTGTCGACGCGAATAACTGCATTTCGTTACAGTCGTTGGCAGAAACCCGCATCCCTCCTCACAATGTTCAGGAAATTCTGAATATACGTGTTTGTGCTTGGTAACTTATGGCAGCCGAATTCGATAAAACATTTCAACTGAATGCATCGCTTGCGGGTATGGTGCGGTTGCCATTAGTGCGTCAACTAGGATTGCTGTTGGGACTGGCAGCAAGTGTTGCATTGGGTATATCTGTGGTGATGTGGTCGGGTAGTCTGAACGACAGCTTTAATTATCTTCAGAACACAGTACAGGATAGCAATGCCCGTCACCAACGTGCACTGGAAGCGAAACTGGCACGCAACATCGAAACCATCCTTTCACCCATCGTTGGCTCATCCAGGGTGAAGGCACTGGTAGTGGCTTCCATGGATTTTGCTCAAACTGAATCAACAGAATTCGGCAGACACTCGCAAATATCCACCGAGGCCGTAGATAGCACCAGCAGAGCAGGATTTAGCATAAAAGGCAAACACAAGCCGCAGCTGCCCGGGTCTTCTGTTGCGATACAGGATAACGCAATGGTGTTTGCTCCTCTGAGCCAGTCCAGGGTCAAGCGTTTGTCCGTCGCCGTCGTCGTCGATCACAAAAAGGGACGGAACAATAAGGGTGAGCTGGTATCAATCGCATACACGAAAGCGGAATTGCAACGTTTTACTTCGTTGGCCAAGGAAGCAGTGGGCTTCGATGCTGAACGTGGTGATACCGTCGATGTTATCAATGCAGAGTTTTCGGCATTGCCCGCTGTCGAACCAACAGCGGCTGCATCATTTACCGACACGCCTTGGTATCAGGATAGAAGCAGGCAGGTAGTGGCTGTTTTAATGGCAGTACTGGTGCTGTTTGGTGTTATACGGCCGGTCATGCGCAACCTGGCTACTCATCCGCAATCCAGAGAGGAGAGCAGGAGCAGTGTAAGACCAGGCCAGAAGCAGGAACAAATTACAAACACTAATAAACAGGCCAAAAATATCCCTGATCACAACAGCTATCAATCGGATTTGGAATTGGCCAAATCGCTGGTAAGTCGAGAACCCAAGCGTGTGGCGAAGGTTGTCAAACTGTGGGTCAACGAAGGATAGGTAGTGATGACAGATGGCAGTCTCTGACTCAAATTTATCCGGATTTTCTGGTCCCACCCGCGCAGCGATATTACTGATGCTGCTGGGAGAAGAGGGAGCGGCAGAGGTGCTTAAACATATGTCTCCAAGGGAAATAAAGATGATCGGCGAGGCGATGGCGACAATAGACGATGTGCCCAGGGATGTTGTCTCAACCATACTATCCGACTTCAGTGACGCAGTGGAGGTGCAAACGGAAATTGGCGTTGGTAAAGAAAAATATCTGTGTTCTATCCTGAACTCTGCCCTGGGTGAGGACAGGGCCAGGAATATAATTGATCGAATTTTAGTGGGACGAGATTTAAAGGGCCTGGACGCTGTGAAATGGATGGAACCGCGTGCCATTGCCGATATGATCGGGCATGAACATCCCCAGATCATCGCTATCCTGCTGTCTTATCTCGAGCAGGAACAGTCCGCAGAGGTATTGGCTGACTTACCTGAAAATATGCGGGCAGAGATTGTTGTACGCATTGCTTCACTGGATGGCATCCAGCCCGGCGCGGTGCGGGAGTTGAACGATATGCTGGAAAAACAGTTCAACGGCGACTTGGACAATATGACCTCCTTAACCGTAGGCGGCGTGAAGACCGCGGCAGGTATCATGAAATATCTGGATACCGCGTTGGAGATGGAGATCTTAGATAGGATTGAGGACATCGACCGCGAAATGAGCCTGGCTATTCAGGAACTCATGTTCGTATTCGAAAATCTTGTCGACGTGGATGATCGTGGTATCCAGGCGCTGTTGCGCGAGATTTCGTCAGAAACGTTGATCATCGCTCTCTCCGGTGCCAATGCGACAGTCCGGGAAAAGATATTCAAGAATATGTCACGCCGTGCCGTAGAGATTTTGAAAGATGATGTGGAATCACGCGGGCCGGCCAAACTCAGTGAAATCAAGGCGGCGCAAAAGGACATCCTGAAAGTGGCGCGTGAAATGGCCAGTATTGGTGTAATTTCGCTCAAGAGCAGGGGTAGCAATTAAGTCTACCTTGCCCCACTGGAGTGAACTGCAGATTATTCGTCGGGTGAAGCGATAGTAGGCGTCACACCTGCGCCGAATTATTGATGATCCAATATGGAATGTGTCCAGGATCAAGCCGTATCGTCAACTGGTTATAAAATCGCCTTGCTAAACATAACGCGGGGGCCAGAACCATACAAATTACCGTTCTCCTAGATCATCATCACGCTGATAACAACCCAGGGTAAACGTCTTGATTTAAAAGGAGAATATTTTTCAACGCTGGCAAAATGTGAAATACTCGGCGGTTGCGGACAGTTTTGCACTCTACTATTAATTTGTACTGGCTGCTAGAAGGGGTATTTCGCATGTGTGGAGGTAGGTTATGAGTTTACTGATAGTTCCCAATCCGGTTCTGTCCGGAATAATCTGGTTTGTCCTGCTGGTACTGGTGCTGTACTTTGCGCGTTCCCCTGCCCACTATGCTATCCGTTCCTTCTGCCGGGTGTTACATAATGCCATGCGCCTGTCGGCGCGCGCCGTCATGCGTGCCGAGGTCCGCCTCAACGAGCGCAATCGGGAAGTATTGTTAGCACAGGGCCGTGAGGCTGCTGAGCGCATCATCGAGCGCGAATTCGATCGCATCGATGCCACGGTTCGTCGGGACCTTGCCGAGTATCCTGCACTACATCGGCAATTGAGTGAAGAAATCACCGTCATCGATGACGACTATAAGGAAAGTACCGAGGTTCCACCCGAACCACCAGCCTGGGTCAAGGCAGTGGATGCCGTTGCCAAGATACCCGGCAAGGACCCGATGGTAGCCAGCATCCTGGAAGATATCCATGCCTCCATGATCAAAGCGAATACCCAGGCAATCGAGGAATACCGCAAGTCCAGCCATAAGCGGCACGAACATCTGAAGAACATGATGCCGCATTGGCGCAAGCTCAAATCCATCCTGGGTCAGGTGGACAAGAGTGTAAATAGCCTGCTGACACGTTCGCAAACAATCGATCGGCACATGGAAGAATACGAAGGTATCGTCAACAAGACGGATCGTGCGGTGCGGATGTTGTCGTCCTCTTCATTGACTCAGTTCTTTATTTCGGCGTTTGTACTGGCCGTGGCGATAGGCGGTGCCTTGATCAACTTTAATCTTATTGCCAGGCCCATGGCAGAAATGGTTGGGGGCACCAGCCGTATTATGGGATTCCCAATCAATAATATTGCTGCAATGGTCATTATCCTGGTGGAACTGGCGATGGGTTTGTTTCTCATGGAAACCCTGCGCATTACCCGATTGTTTCCGGTCATCGGTGCCTTAAACGATAAGACCCGGATACGTCTGGTCTGGACGTTTTTCTCAATCCTGTTGTTCCTTGCATTTGTGGAGGCGGGACTGGCTTTTATGCGAGAGATGTTAATGGAAGATGCTGCCGCTACACGCGCTATTCTGCGTAACGATGCAGGTGCCGCGGATGTGGTTAAGAATTCCAGTTTATGGATCACCACTGCAGCGCAAATGGGGATGGGATTTGTTCTGCCTTTTGCATTGATGTTTGTGGCGATTCCGTTGGAGACCTTCGTGCATTCGTTACGAACTGTGCTGGGTGTGGTCGGGGTTAGTCTGCTTCGAGTCTGCGCCTGGTTGCTTCGCCTGATTGGCAACATTGTGCGCTTTCTCTCGAATGCCTTGATCCAGTTGTACGATCTGGTCATCTTCGCGCCACTATGGATAGAGCGCATGATAAAAGGCAAGCATTCGGGAAAACAAGATGACGTTGACGCGGCGTCTGTTTATCTGGAAGGGAAAAAAATCTGATGAAGAAAGTCATTGTTTTACTTGTGCTGATGGTTGCCGGCTTAACTGCCTGCTCCAGGGATACAGGACCGTATAATGAGGGTGTCTATATGCTGGTGGATACTTCCGGTACCTATACGAATGAACTGGCCCAGGCCCAACGAATAATCAGTTTTATTCTGGCCAAACTTAATCCAGGTGATACGTTTGCTGTGGCGCAGGTGAATAGCGGGAGTTTTTCCGAAAAGGACATTGTCCATAAGCAGACTTTCGACGATCGGCCCAGTATGGCCAATGAAGAAAAACGCAGTTTTCAAAGAGCCGTGGCCAAATTTGTCAAACGGGTCAAACCCAGTGCGTATACGGATATCACCGGCGGAATATTACAAGCCATCGAATACCTGAATGAGGCGAATACAGGCAAAAAGATCATTCTGATTTTTTCTGACTTGAAAGAGGAACTTCGTCCCGGCTATGTACGCAATATTCCGCTCAAGCTGAAAGGATTTCAGGTGATTGCATTAAACGTCACCAAGTTGCGCTCGGACAACGTGGACCCTCGAGAATATATGAACAGGCTGCAAAAATGGCAATCCAGGGTTGTTACCGGCGGCGGTAGCTGGAAAGTCATCAATGACTTGGAGCGTCTTGATCCGATTTTCGAGTAATACTGCCTAAGACCGTAAAACTTCCCCAGGAATTAATCTGTCAAGTATCAAGAGTTGCGTGTGTGAACACGCTTCTCGTACATGTCAAGGCTGGCAATTTTGTCAGCGTCGTGGAAAAATGGCTCTGGATGTTTAAGTCGGCTGTGTGACAGCCGATACGAATAGGAAGCAGGAATACTTTCAATTTGATGACGCATTCAATTATAAAAGTCAGACGATATAACCCCATGTGGTATTTTGAGCGCAATTATAATGCCCTCATCGACATGGTGGATCTTTGCCGTGTATTGGAACAGGGCAGGGTAGAATTGGAACTGGCTGGAACCCGGATCGAACTGACGCTACTGGAACGTAGCCGTTATACGTTACTGGTGGCGATTCAACAGATTTTTATGCCGGATGAACAACAACACCTTTTGGGTAATCTGGAATTCAAAGTACGCCTTTACCTGGATGCCAAACTGGCGGAGGTGGTCAGTTACCAGGGCCAACAGCCGCGCGAGCCACGTTATCCGTTTCCCAACAAACGCATGTTTCTTCCAGATGAAAAGCGGCAAACCAATTTGGTATTATATGACTGGCTTTCACATTGTTCTCGGCTAAACTTCATGGAGTCAGCTACGATTAATTGCCAGGATTAAGACAGCGACGTCACCTCTTTCTTTGATTAATGAGCAATTTTAAGAATATGATTTGCAAGAATGCATTGCAGCAGATGCTTATCATAATCTTATTGAGTATTTCATTCTCTACCACTGCCTTTGCAGATCGCGAACAGGCCTTGCAGGCTCAGGCGCGCGGTGACTTTAACAATGCTGCAAAACTGTGGCTGCAAATTGCCAATGAGGGCGATCCGCTTGCGGAATTTAACCTTGCCTTAATGTACGAACACGGGACCGGGGTATTAGCAGACAATAATTTATCGCAATACTGGCTGCAAATGGCGGCGCGCAAAGGGTTGGTGGATGCCTACACGAGTATTAATGCGCGCGGTATGCAACCGACAAGTGCACCTGCTTCGGTCAAAATTACATTGGGGCCAGAGGAGTGGGTGGCAAAGCAGAATCCGAATTACTATACCCTTCAACTTGCCAGTAGCACCAGAGAGGCACTGATCCAAAAATATTACTCGGAAAACAATTTAACCGGTCTGGCAGGTTATTATCGTTCCAAGCGTTCAGGTGAAGATTGGTATTCGCTGGTATATGGTGCCTATCCGACAGTTCAGGACGCCAAGCTGGCCATAGACAAACTCCCTGACGATCTGAAAAAATGGTCCCCCTGGGTACGCAATATCAGATCAATACATAAAATCATGGTTAGATAATATATGTATTCAGTTCCATGTTGCATGGGGCGGAATGTGTGCAGTGCATCAGAGCTGCGATAACCTGCGTTTGATTTCATCTCGTAATTCTTCTACCCATTCCACATAAACAGCGGAGATAGATTTGCCGTTGTACGCCATGTTGTCGCTATCTACATATTTAATATCGAAACTTGAACTTGTGTAGGTTATATCGACTTTTGCAACACGGCCTTGGTGACGGCGATAAGCGAGAATATGACCAGGTCCGCCTAATGATGGTTGCCAGCCTTCAGTTGCGACGGCGGTGATGATGGTTCTTTTTACTTGCTCAAGTGATGCGTTACTGGATGCAGTAGAAAACGGTGACTGCACATCCAGAATATCGGCTCCTCCACCACAGCCACTGACAGTAAGAATAAATGCACAGCATAATGCGGCGGGTAGAAATCGTTTTGGCATGGTAGTCTCCGACATTCTTTAAGTATCTAAATTTACTTTGATATTTTAGCTAACTATAGTTCATTCATATAGAATGCGTCCAGTGGCAACAAGTCTCCAGATATATCGGATTTACACCCTTTTAGTGATATGTTGATACAGGCAGGGTTGAGTGTGACGAAAGACATTGACCAATTAGAAATTGTCCAGACGCTATTACAGATGGGGGACCTGAAGCACCTGGGAACAGTTGCTTTACTGGATTTGGCGAAATCATCACATTTACAAGAACTCAATAAAGGCACGCTATTGTCAGTTGATGAATATCGCCAGCAACATATTTATCTGGTGGCTGGCGAAGTGGAACTCAGTGCAGATAGTAAGGATATGCAGCATATTGTCGCAGGGACACAACGCGCATCACTACCATTGTTTCGTGTCCACACCCACGGGTTGCTAGTAAAATGTCTGACGCCTGTGCGAATGCTTTTAATTGATGAAGATATTGTCAAACGTTATGTTGCCACGATCCGGCCGAAAGACACTGGTGGGATACAGGTAGAGGAATATTCTGATACCGAGCAGGAGGCAAGTATTCTGGGAGAAATTCGACACGTCTTTTTTCATAACGAAGTTGACCTGCCAAGCTTGCCAGAATTTGCCGTGCGAATTAATCGGGCAGTCAACGATCCGAACCGGAATCTACATGACCTGTCAATGGAAATTCAGGCGGATCCAATGATTGCGGCGCGGGTAATCCAGGTGGCAAACAGTGCGTTGTATCATCCAGCTCAGCCCCTGAACAGTATTCAGTCCGCAGTGAGTCGTGTCGGCGTGAAAACATTACAGGCAATTACCATGCGGGTTGTTTTGCATGGTTTATTTAAACCCAAATCTGCTCTGATCCATAAACGTGCAGCCCAATTTTATACCCACAGCATTCGCGTTGGCGCGATATGTTTTATCCTGGCCCGTCACTTATCGGTTTTTAACGAAGAACATGCCTTTCTTGCCGGCTTGTTGCATGATGTTGGCGTCATGCCCATTCTGATACAGGCGGATGAGCGTACCGATTTATCGACCAATCAGGCACTGCTGGAAATGGTGATACACGACCTGTCAGGCATCGTAGGCGTATTATTGTTGCGCCAATGGGGCTTTTCCGAAGATCTGCAAATCGTCGCGAAAGAGGCACAGAAGTGGCATCGGCAAATCGATGTTGCAGACTATTGTGATCTGGTGCAGGTTGCGCAATTGCACTGCCACCTGGTTGGCGGTCATAAACTGGATGCACCGCCATTGAATGATTTACCTGCCTTTGGACGGCTTCATCTGGAAAGGCTTGATCCAGTAAGTATCGTTCATGAGGCGCGTGATGAAATTCATGATATTGTAAATATATTGACTCACTAGCAACAAAACGCTGAATCTGGCTGGGAATAACAAGAAGGGGTGTACGATGGCGAATTATCAAACAGGTATCACGTTACCGATTCCTGAACAGGCAAGATATCTGACGTTTACAATACAGGAACAGGATATGTTGAAGACATGTCTTTCAGAATTAGCACAAGTGTGTGATGGTAAAGGAATCGTTGTCGGACTGGGTCAATCCGTCTTGAGTGCGCTGGAATTACAAATCCCTGGCATGCGTGTATTTCCTGCCATGGCGAACCAGGGTATCGAAGTGCCTTCGACATCGGCTGCCCTCTGGTGTTGGCTGCGGGGTACTGATCGCGGAGAGTTGTATTATCGGGCGAAAGAATTGGAGGAGGTATTGGCGCCTGCGTTCATTCTCGACAATATTGTGGATGCATTCGAATACAGGGATGCCCGTGACCTCAGTGGCTATGAGGATGGCACGGAGAACCCAAAAGGTAATGCAGCAATGGAAGCAGCTTTGGTGAGTGGGCAAGGCGCTGGCATGGATGGCTCCAGTTTTGTTGCGGTACAACAGTGGCTGCATGACCTGGATTATTTCCGGTCACTGGAGGAAGCGGAACAGGACGATATTATCGGCAGGCACGTTGCTGATAATGAAGAATTTGATGAAGCACCAGAGTCTGCTCACGTGAAACGGACGGCGCAGGAAAGTTATGAACCACCGGCATTTATTGTCAGGCGCTCCATGCCCTGGGTGGAAAATGCAGATGCGGGTTTGATGTTTGTCGCATTCGGCAGATCGTTCAATGCCTATGAGGCAATATTGAATCGGATGATTGGTGTGGAAGATAACATTACCGATGCAATGTTCAGCTTTACTCGTCCGATCAGTGGAGCATATTTCTGGTGTCCGCCAATCAAGTCAGACAGGCTGGATTTGAGTGTGCTGGGTATTTGAGAGGGGTATGGAGCCGGATGAGCGAATTTAGCGGTGGCTACCGGTTCCACCACTGTCATATTTGATACTGATATCCCGCAAGGCTTCACCGGCATGCGCCAGGCGATCAGCTGCATTGGATAAGTGTCGATATACTTCGCGGCGCTTGATGCGGGTGACAACAAACTCCAGACAATCTCGTATGGCAGGTGCTTTACTGCCCTGACTCAGTTGCTGATATTCTTCGCCCTGGAACATGTCTTGCAGGGCCTCCCGATAGAGATCTTCAACCCGGCGTTCCGCCTCGCGGGTCTGGACTGTGTGGGCGACGGTTTCAGCCTTGCCTGCTCGAAAACGTGCGAGTCCCAGTGCCAGGCTTGAAACGCCTTCAGTAAGTTCTTCGGTCATGCGTTGCATCCACTCGTCTGATACAAGTTGCAGGACCTCGACTTCACGAATGGTATTTTTGAGATAATCAAGAATATGGTCAATTGCAATTGCGAGGGTATAAATGTCTTCGCGGTCGATGGGTGTGATGAAGCTGCGATACAACTGGTGCAGCGTGTTGTCGCGCAGGTTATGACCCTTTTCAACAAGAGTATGAACAGGCGCAGCCAGGTTTTCTTCACAGGTCTGTAAATAATCTGTAAGCGCAGCAACAGTGGCGCGCAGGTTATCCGCCTGGGCTTCGAGCATGCCGTAAAAGTCTGGCATGGGTGGAACTACGAGTTGCCACAAACGCAGCCACCAGGGTCGCGATACTGATGCGTGTTGGCTCATCATACAAACCTCGCTAAAAGCAGATAGGTGATGCCTGCGAGAATTGCTGAGACAGGCAGTGTCACAATCCAGGTAAAGACAATTTCCGCGGCCTTGCCCCAGCGTACGGCACGTGGCTTTTCAGTAGCACCGATACCCATAATGGTAGAGCTGACAACATGGGTGGTGGAGACTGGGCCACCCACGATCGCCGCTGCGGAAATCACGGCGGCAGACGCTAATTGACTATCGAAGGCATGTAACGGGCGTAATCGGTATATACCGAAACCCACCGTTCGTATAATGCGCCAACCACCCGAGATTGTTCCCAGCGTTATCGATGTGGCACAAAGCAGAATAACCCATAACGGGACGTCAAAGTGAGGTAATACGCCACTTACAACCAGGACCAGGGTGATCACCGCCATGGTTTTTTGCGCATCATTGGTGCCGTGAGAAAAAGCCAGCCAGGCTGCACCGAGCCATTGCAAGTGACGCAGTGATTGGTTGACCCCGGGATGCGCACGACGAAATAGCACACGCATGGTGCGATGTAACAACCAGCCAGTGAGAAATCCCAGCAGGGGAGAAAATAATAACGTTGCCAGGATCTTCATGACACCGGTCCAGTGTCCATGTTCAA
The DNA here is from genome assembly GCA_040235555.1 of Thiohalomonadales bacterium. GTDB lineage: Bacteria > Pseudomonadota > Gammaproteobacteria > UBA6429 > Thiohalophilaceae > RI-92. The sequence continues at coordinate 20,654 of JBECKZ010000249.1, forward strand.
CCAATGCCTGCCAGCCCCACACAACATGATCGGCACCGACAGAGATGATGACCGCACCTGATAATCCCCCAACGAGTGCATGCGTGGAAGAGGAAGGCAGACCTCGAGACCAGGCAAGCAAATTCATCAGGATTGCACCCAGTGCGCCCGCCAGCAGGACACTGATCGCCGTGGCTGAAGGCAAGGAATCTAACGTAACAAAACTGCCGACAGTGTTGGCAACCGCAGTACCACCAATCACCGGGCCAAGAAATGTGAACAGTGAAACTACGGCAATGGCCTGGTTCGGGGACATCGCCTGAGAGGCGATGACAGATGCGACCATGTTGGCAGTGTCATTGAAGCCGTTGGTGAAATCGAATAGGACAAGTGCGGTGATACAACCCAGGATCAGCAACCAGGATAAGGTCATCTTAATTAAAGCGTGTAACTTTGACCCAGCGCTGGCATGACCACTTCGGTATCACGTAACTTGGCGGAAAAGCGTGCCATGACGTCTTCTTCACCATGGACCAGAAAGGTACGTGCAGGTGTGCCAATATGCTTGTGCCAGCCGAGCAGTTCTGCCTGATCCGCGTGCGCAGAGAAACCGTTAATCGTATGAATCTTGGCACGTACTGGGATCTCTTCACCAAAGATGCGTACCTGCTTTGCGCCATCGACAATTTTACGTGCCAGGGTGCCGATGGCAGCATAACCGACAAACACGACGCTGGACTCTTCACGCCAGATGTTATGACGCAGGTGATGGCGTACCCGGCCGCCGGTACACATGCCGGATCCGGCCAGAATGACAGCGCCACTGACGCGATTGAGCGCAATGGATTCGGCGGTTTCCCGGGTGAAGTGTAGTCCCGGCAGATGGAATGGATCGCGTCCCTCACGAAACAATTCGGCGACATCTGCTTCATAACATTCCGGATGGCGTTCAAAGATCTCGGTTGCAGAGATCGCCATGGGTGAATCGAGAAAGACCTGTACCGAGGCAGGTATACGTTCTTTTTCCACACCTTCATGCAGGTAGTACAATAATTCCTGGGCACGTTCCAGGGCAAAGGTCGGGATGATGATGTTGCCACCACGTTTAAAGGTGTCATGGATTGCTTCGTACAGTTCTTCCACTGACGGCGCCAGCTCCTTATGCAGGCGGTCACCGTAGGTTGTTTCCATGACGACGATGTCGGGTTTTTTTGACGTCACCGGATTTCGCAGCAACGGACGCCCGGCGTTACCGAGATCACCAGAGAACAATACTGTGCGTTTTTGTCCATCTTCCTCCAGCTCGAGAAAGATGCTGGCTGATCCGAGGATATGCCCGGCATCGAGGAAGGTCGCACGGATGCCGGGAGCGAGCTCCAGTTGTTGATTATATTTGGCGGTGCGGCCGAAATGCTCTGTGCTGTTGAGGGCATCCAGCACGGAGTACAAGGGTGTCGTTGCGTGGCGATGACCATGGCGTGCATGTTTGCGCGCCTGATAACGCGCTTCTTCCTCCTGCAGATGTGCGGAGTCGAGCATCACCAACCGCGCCAGCTCGCGTGAAGCCGCGGTAGTGATGACTTCACCCCTGAAACCGCGTTTGCTTAACAGTGGGATTCGGCCGCAATGATCAAGGTGGGCGTGGGTTAATAATAAGTAATCGATGCCCGACGGATCGAATCCAAAGTCTTCGGAGTTCTCTTCATCAAGCTCACGCCCGCCCTGATACAGGCCACAATCGATCAAAATGCGCTTACCTGCGCACTCAATTAAATGACACGAACCAGTAACACCGCGATCGGCACCGTGGAAAGAGATTTTCATATTATCACCTTATTCGTTTTCTATTATGGTAAGACAGATACAATTTAAGTATAGCCTCAGCCGGTTGCTTCGTAATGAGATATTTATTTGTTGTCGATATCTTAAACAGTGCGCGACAAAAATGGTGTGCCATTCACTTCATACCAAAGCAGAATACCGTTCCAAATCTCTTCAGCGGTCTCCGCGAACCAGAACAACTCACGGTCTTCCTCATCAATCACACCTTCTTCTACCAGAAAATTTACATCGAAGGCCTGGCGCCAGTATTTCTCGCCAACCAGAATTATAGGCACGGGTTTGATCTTGCGCGTTTGCACCAGGGTCAGGGTTTCGAATAATTCATCAAAGGTGCCATAGCCACCGGGGAAGGCCACCAGGGCACGCGTGCGCAGCAGAAAATGCAGTTTTCGCAGGGCGAAGTAGTGAAAGCGGAAACACAGGTCTGGTGTGATATAGGGATTGGGATATTGTTCGTGCGGCAAACTGATATTGAGACCAATGGTTTTGCTGCTGGCATCAAATGCACCGCGATTGGCAGCCTCCATCATGCCGGGACCACCCCCGGTCATGATCACCAACTGACCGTCATGCGCTGACTTGGCAGCTTCACTGACCAGCCGACCAAATTCCCGTGCAACCTCATAGTAGTGGCTCTTTTCCTGCAGCCGTTCGGCGATGCGTAATTGTCGCTGTAGTGTTTCATTGCCGGGATCTTGTGCCAGTTGTGCACGCAGACCATCGACCCGGATTTGTGCCGTGGCCGGTTCGTGGATACGGGTACTGCCGAACACCACAATGGTATGTTCGATACCATGTTGTTGCAGCAGAAGTTCCGGTTTCTGGTAATCAATTTGCAGCCGCACACCACGGGTTTCGTCCTGGTTCAGAAAATCGATATCCTGGTCTGCCTGGCGATAGCTGGGGCTTTCCATGATCGTCTTAATGCGCTTTGGTGCATCGTGATCTTCTTCGCTGGGTTTGGGTTGGCACCAGGGTAGGGGTTCGCGACGATGATGTGGATGTGCCGGGGTCGGGATCGTGGGTTTCGATACACTGGTTTTCTTTTTCACGGTCAAGTCCTGGGTGAGCTATCGTAATTTTGCTTATGCACGCAATGTACTATAGCAGGATGAAATGAAACAGGGACCTGCAGTGATTTCGAGGAATGAAGGGTAATATATTTAAATCATAAAAAAGGCCATATCTTTTGATATGACCTTTCCATGTTTGGTGGAGGCGGCGGGAATCGAACCCGCGTCCGCAAGCTCTCCGCCTTTGGTACTACATGCTTATCCTGTTCTTAAATTTAACTGGCTGCTGCCCAACAGGCAGGGATCACAGACAGCGATTCCGGTAAGGTTTTAACGAATC
>JBECKZ010000025.1:0-2937 GCA_040235555.1 Thiohalomonadales bacterium
GTATAGGCCGGGGAAAGTGGTGTTCTTGTCGTCCACGATGACTTCGCCGAACTTGTTGGTGGGGATACCGCCCATTGTGTAGTGCGCCGTCGGTTGGACGGGCATAGGTTGGGTGATGGGGTCCACACCCAGATAAGTGCGGCAGAAGTCCACGATGTCAGGCAATTTTGCCAATAATTGCTCCCCAGTGATGTTGTAGGGGGAACCGTCAGGATTGGTGCGTCCGTCGATTTTGGCGTATTTGTTAATGGTAGCAGGCGTGGCGTCCAGATAAATATAGCGCTTGCCGTTGATACCGCGCCCGTTTTTCATCTCCAAATACATGGCACGGCTGACGACATCACGCGAGGCCAGATCCTTCACGGTGGGCGCGTATTCATCCATGAAGCGTTTGCCCTCATTGTTGATCAGCACGCCGCCCTCACCGCGCACACCTTCAGTGATCAGGATGCCCATTCTGTAGATGCCGGTGGGGTGGAATTGGAAAAACTCCATATCTTCCAGCGGGATGCCGCGCCGATAAGCGATAGCCGCGCCGTCGCCGGTGTAGGCATAAGCGTTGGAAGTGATCTCCCACACACGCCCATGTCCGCCAGTAGCGATGATGACGGCTTTGGCATGGAAGGTGTGCAACTCACCGGTTGCCAGTTCAACGGCGACCACGCCAACGGCCTTTCCATCGACAATAAGCAGATCGAGCACCTGAAACTCGTCATAGAACCTGACTTCGTTTTTCAAACACTGTTGGTATAGCGTTTGCAGGATCATGTGACCAGTGCGGTCAGCAGCGTGACAGGCGCGCCGGACGGGTTTGCCTGTCTCGTTGTTGGTGTGACCGCCAAAAGGTCGCTGTGAGATGCGGCCTTCGGGAGTGCGGTCGAAAGGCAGCCCCATGTGTTCAAGCTCGAACACAGCCTGGATGGCTTCATTGCACATGAATTCAATGGCATCCTGGTCGCCCAGATAATCCGAGCCTTTGACGGTGTCATACGTGTGCCATTCGACGCGGTCTTCTTCGTAATTGCCTAAAGCGGCACCGATGCCGCCCTGGGCCGCGCCGGTGTGGGAACGTGTGGGATACAATTTACTGATAACGGCGGTCTTGGCAGTCTTGGACGCGTACAGGCCAGCCATTAGCCCGGCACCGCCTGCTCCAACGACCACAACTTCGAATTGATGAATATTCATATTCTTTTCCTACTGAGTCCAGAGAACGTACAGACCCATTGCAAACATCGCGATGACCATGACAATACTGAAAAAGCGGACCGTGCTGCGCCCGCGTGGCGAGACGATGTAATCGTCTGCGATGACGACCAGTCCATGTACGCCATGCGAGACAGCCACAAAGAGAAATGCACTTGCAACCAGTCGCCAGAATGTTGTGCTCCAGGGAGCCAGATCGGGCACATTTGTGGATTGCACGTGGGCAGGGTTGGGCATGAACGACCAGCGGATCACATCTGCGATGTTCATCTGGGTGCGCGCCCCCATGATCAGCGCGCCGATGACGGCCGTGAGCAGCAGTGCGTACATTGCTAGGGCTGTCAGCCGTGTTACGAGCCACATGAACATTTCGAAATTCAAACCGCGGTCCTTAAGGGAAAGAGATCTTTGTTTCATGCTGCTTAGCCTCCCAACGCCGTTTGCAAAATGACGATGACGGCCAGCGCATAAACCGGGATGAAGACCGCCCATTCCATCCAGATCGCTTCACGCTGGTATTGGATCAATTTCGGCCACAGGTCCAGGATGGTGATACGCAGACCGTTGATACCGTGGAATAATGCGCAAAAGAAAATGAAAATCTGGAAAAGCCAGTGAGTATAAATATCATTAGCGAAGCCTCCGATTTCTCCCCCTACGAACGAGGCCAGGATATGCACCGTTACAAAAATTCCCATTCCAAGCCCACCGATACGATGCAGGACAAAAGTCAGCATTGGCCCCTGTCCTTTGTATCGCAGGCCTGTGACCAGGCTGACATTCCTATTCAGGCCCATCTATTCCTCCTTGTAAACATAATGTTCGTGATGTAACTACCCGGGCTAAAACCCATTTTAAGCTATTTTCCGAGAAGGGGGGATGCTCTATCCCTGGCGAAGTAGTTACTTTGTGATTATCGCATGGACAAGTATCAGCAGAAAGTGACTATTATCCTAGTTATTTCATTTCAGACTTCCTCTAAAAAAGGTGACAGAGACCCTTATAATCCAATTTGTTGATTTGTGCAAAGATACGCTATATATTTTTTATTCTAATCGAAAAACCTTATCTTAATGTAGAATAGAGTTACTTTGTGCATGGTATCACAAGAATTCGTCGAGGAGGTGCGCATGTCTGGTTCTAACCGGCTCAACCGCAGAGATTTCATCAAGGCGACGACCGGTGTTGTAGGGGGCATCATTGGTGCTGTAATTGGCATCCCGGCTATTGGTTATTTAATTGCTCCGGCATTACGTGAAGATAAGGCTGGGGCACCCGTCGCGATTGGCAAGCTGGAGGATATTCCGGTCGGTCAGTTTCATCAATTTTCTTTTACCATCACCAGGGTCAACGGTTGGGAACGGACCGCCAGTAACTATGGCGGCTATCTCCTGCGCCGGTCCGAATCCCCTGATGACATTCTCGTTCTGTCCAGCCGCTGCACGCATCTTTCCTGCACCGTAAACTGGAACGATGACACCCAGAAGTTTATCTGTCCCTGTCACGATGCAAGTTTCAATGCGGAAGGCGAAGTGCTAGATGGACCGCCGCCCGAACCGCTCGGTCACTTCGCTTACAGCGTAGATGCGGAAGGTGTCATCACCATCATTCCGGTTGAATTGAAATCGGAGGCCTGACATGTGGAATAGTATCTACACCTGGCTGGATGAACGCCTCGATTTGAATAGCCTGTACAAAGGGCTACTCGATCGCCCTGAGCCGGAAGGTAAC
>JBECKZ010000071.1:0-3525 GCA_040235555.1 Thiohalomonadales bacterium
GTAACTGGGAAGTTGCATTAAAAAATCTGTGGTGAGAAGTGCTGGGAGTTACAGGCGTCAGGGAACATGATAACTTTTTCGATCAGTGTGGTAATTAGCTGTTATATATGCGCATGGTTACGCTTGCCCGATCGCAGCTGCCAGTGAAACTCACCGCCGTGGATATCTTTGAGGCACCCAGCTTCGGCGGCCTGACGAAGTTGTTGGCGGAACGTCAGCTCCAGCCTCAGATACAGCTAGTCGGACAAGTCGAGAAGCGAGACACTGTGGAAGCTCCCGATCAGGAGATTGCGATTATCGGTATGAGTGGTCGCTTTCCCGGGGCACGTGATGTCGATAGCTTTTGGCAGAACTTACTGGATGGCAAGGAAAGCATTACCCATTTTGAATTTTCCGATCTGGAACCGCTTGCGCAAACCGAGGCGCAGGAAAATGCTGATTATGTTTATGCGCGCGGCATTGTCGATGAATACGATTGTTTCGATGCACCGTTTTTTGGCGTCAGTCACCTGGAGGCTGAAATCTCAGACCCTCAGCAACGGGTGTTCCTGGAAGAAATCTGGAAGGCCATGGAGCATGCCGGATACTCTCCCAGCAATGATCTTCGTATCGGCGTGTTTGCCGGTAGCGGCCACAATGGTTATTACCTGCATCACGTAATCCCCAGGTACGGCATCGATGGTCCGCTGGGTGCATTACCAACCCAGTTTGTTAACGACAAGGATTATATTGCCACGCGCGCGGCATTTAAGTTGAACCTGAAGGGACCGTGCCTGAGCATCAATACCGCCTGTTCCACCTCTCTAGTGACAACAGTGGAGGCGGTGAAAAGTCTGCGTGCGGGTGAATGTGATATTGCCCTGAGCGGCGGCGTGAGTTTTCAGACCCCCATGCTCGGTGGTTACGTCTATCAGGAGGGCGGTATGCTCTCGCGTGACGGTAGCACGCGTCCGTTTGAAAAAGACAGTAGCGGCACGACATTTAACAGCGGCGTGGCCGTTGTCGTTCTCAAGCGCCTGGGTGATGCGATCAAGGATGGCGATAGTATCTATGCCGTTATCCGTGGTGTTGGTTTGAATAACGATGGCGCTGGCAAGGCCAGTTTTACGGCACCGAGTGTTCTTGGCCAGTCAGAGGTGGTCAAAGCTGCCATCAAAGATGCCGGCTGCAGCCCGGAGGATATTAGTTATGTCGAGACCCATGGCACGGCGACGCCGCTGGGTGATCCGATTGAACTGGAGGCCCTGGCCAGGGCATTTGGTGATCTGGCCACGAGTAAAGATCGTGATGTGCCGTGTTTGATCGGGTCAGTAAAGAGTAATGTTGGTCACCTGGTCTCTGCCGCTGGTGCCACGGGCCTGATTAAAACGGCGCTGGCGTTAAAACACCGCAAACTCCCTGCGACCTTGCACTACCATGCACCGAATCCACATATCGATTTTGCGCACATGCCTTTCAAGGTGTGTGCGGAAAAACAGGAATGGCATGCAGCTGACAGCAAAACGATTTTAGCAGGCGTCAGTTCCTTTGGCGTGGGCGGCACCAATGCCCACGTGGTCGTCGCGCAGCCACCAGAACAGGCAGAACGTGCGCATGACCTGCGGGCACAATTGATCCCGGTATCAGCCAAAGACCCGGAGGTTGCGGCAAACTATCTGGCAAACATCAGTAATGCCATCGCCGGACTTGTCGAAGACCAGTTAGCTGATGCGGCATTTACGGCACAGCAATCCCGTAGCCATCTGTCATACCGCACATTTACGGTTGTCGCTATACGCGATCATGTAATCGCGCCGGGGCCTGCAGCCAGTGTGAAGCAGCTGCCGGACAAAATTCCGGAAGTCTTGTTTATGTTCCCGGGGCAGGGTGCACAGACACTCAACATGGGACGCCAGCTCTACTTTAATCAAAGCGTGTTTCGTGAAACCTTCGATCACTGCGCAGATTTGTTTGAACCCCTGATTGGGCTGGATCTGCGGGAATTGATCTTTACCGAGCCGGACAATGAAAAACACAAGGCGCTGCTGGCGGAGACTCGCTATACCCAGCCAGCGATCTTCGCCAATGAATATGCCCTGGCACAATTATGGATGGCACTTGGCATCAAGCCTGTCGCGATGATCGGCCACAGTATCGGCGAGTACACGGCGGCGGCGGTGGCCGGGATATTCACCCTGGCCGATGCCGTGACCCTGGTGGCCGAGCGTGCCAGGTTAATGTTCAGTATGCCACCGGGCTCAATGTTGGCGGTAATGGCAGATGAAGCGACTGCACAAAAGTATCTGGAATCAGGCTGTGAAATTTCGGTGATTAACGGCCCCCAGGCGACCGTGATCTCCGGCCCGGATGATGCGCTGATGAAGATGGCAGGCGCACTGGAGGCAGCAGAAATAAAATCCCGACTGCTGGAGACGTCGCATGCCTTCCACTCGGCGAGCATGCAACCGGCGGCAGATACGTTCTTGCAGGTAATCAATAGCATCACGATCAAGCCGGCGACGATTCCAATAATCAGCACCAAGACCAGTGGTGAAACCCATGACATGGCCACTGCTGTCTACTGGGCCGAACAGATCCGCCAGCCTGTGCGGTTTTATAATGCCGTCGCCAGCCTGGAAGATAAAAACTACCTGTTGCTGGAAGTGGGTCCGGGACGTTCACTCTATAATAATACACGCACGATCAAACAGCCGCGGGTCGGTTGTGGGATCGACGGCAGTGAGGAAGAATACCAGAACTGGCTGAAGGCGATCGGCGCACTCTGGCAGGAAGGTGTCAGCCTCGACTGGGCCTCCCTGCATGCAGGTTATCAGCCACGACGCATTCCCTTGCCAACCTATCCGTTCAAACGTAATCGATACTGGATCGAGGTCGCGACATCTAACGGCTTGCAGCAGAGCGCGGCTGACTTTAATCAGGATCAATTGGCTAATTTATTCCCCTTACCCGACTCGGTTCCGGCACCTGCTGTTGTACCGGAATCTGTCATCGCAAACACAGGAAACAGTATGTCCATTAAAGATCAACTCTTAAGCAGTCTCAAATCGATTTTTGCCGATTTGTCCGGTGAGGATTTTGCCAGTGTTGGCGGCGAGATCTCGTTCCTGGACTTGGGGATGGATTCGCTGGTGCTGACCCAAATCGCCCTGAAAATTAAGAATCAATACAAGCTCGACATACCGTTTCGCCGGTTGATGCAGGACCTGGATAATTTTGATTTGCTGGGTCAGTTTATTGCGGACAATGCCGACACCTCGAAATTGCCGCAGGCAACTGTTGCACCAGCCGCACCGGCACAGTCAGCACCGGCGACAGGCATGGCCGGCATGCCCAATGCTGTGCCCGCGACGATGATGATGAATCCGCCCGGTGGTCTTACCATGCACACCTTGATCGCCCAACAGTTGCAACTGATTAACCAGCAGCTGATGTTGATGAGTCAGGGGGCAGTTAATCCGGGTCCGGTCGCCATACCGACAGCGCCGATGCCGGTTGCCACAGCTGCACCTGCGACAGCAGCCGCCA
>JBECKZ010000108.1:0-6054 GCA_040235555.1 Thiohalomonadales bacterium
AGACCATGGTTTTACGCTTGATGGCTTCGCTCCGTGCGTAATACATATCGACGAACAGATCGGTGGTCGTATTATCGCGACTGCCGTTGCGAGCATAATTGATGAAACTGGGTACACCGGCAGCGCCGAGGATGAAAAATATCACCATGGCGATGAGTAATTCCTGCAAGCTGAAACCGGTTTGTTTATGTGTACTTACCATTGCAACTCCGCTTGTTCTTAAAGTCTTGATGCAGTAACGGCCTGTTACCAAAAATCTGTAATAGGCCGTTCGGTACCTATGTTGTATCGAAGAAGTGAGGGGTGTGCTGAATGTTCAACAGCGGGGATTTTTGACCGCTTATCGGGGACAGACTCCGCAAGCGTGAGTTAGATCACAGATTGCAATAAGGCGAAGAATTGGGAGATTCGAGTGGGCGAGGTAGAGGCGTTCTGAAGCGGAGAAGGGAAGAATTTCGTGCAGCGGGAAACCGCTGCACGAATAAGGTTTTAGATTACTTCATTTTGATGTCGATTTTGGCTTTTTCGCGCAAACCTTTGACGTATTCCTGCAGGCGTTGCTGACGCAGTGCGGCAACAATCTGCTGGTGTAGTTGATCCAGTGTCGGTGGCGGGGTTTCACGCTCATCTTCCAGTTTCACCACATGCCAGCCGTATTGCGTTTGCACCGGCTTTTTGGCGTATTGGCCTTTTTTCAATTCGGATACAGCCTGGGCAAAGCTGGGCATGCGATTGAGTTGTGCGCTATTTAACCAACCCAGTTCGCCACCTTCTTTGGCGGAGGGGCCGGTAGATTTTTCCTTGGCAAGCTCGGTAAAGTTTGCACCGCCATCCAGTTTGGCGATGACATCCTTGGCTTCCTGTTCCGTTTTCATCAGGATGTGGCTGATTTTGTATTCCTTGACCTTGTGGCCTTTAACCTTTTCATCATAAATCTTTTTAACTTCATCATCGGAAACAGGTTTGGCAACATTGGATTCACGCAGCAGTGCCTGGATATAAAGATCCGTCTTTTGCTGGTCAATGAGGTAATTGAGGTCCTTGTTTTTGTCCAGTTTCTTCTTTTTGACCTGCTCCATCAGCAGTTCGCGATTAATCAGTTCCTGCAACACCCCTTTTTCATCGTGGCTGATATCCTGTTTGGTTGTTGCCTGGCGATACTTGAAGTAGCGATCCAGTTGCTGTTTGGTGATCTTCTTGCCATTGACAGTGGCGACGACATCACTTGCCATCGATAAACCACTAATCCCGGTAAGCAAGAAAAATAATATGGCGTATTTAAAAGCTGACATGGTGATAGATTTCCTTGTTTGTGTGAAAGTGTTTTAGGGCAATACTTTTTTGAACGGTTTGACGCTGACGTGACTGTAGACGCCCGCTTTGACATAGGGATCAGCATCTGCCCATTGTTGTGCCGCTTCCAGCGATTCGAATTCGGCAACGATTAAAGAACCACTGAATCCCGCGGGTCCCGGGTCTTCGCTGTCGATTGCCGGGAAGGATCCGGCCAGAACCAGACGTCCTGCTGCCTTGAGTTCATCCAGACGTGCCAGGTGATCCGGGCGTGTGCTGAGTCGATGTTGCAGGCTGTCAGGGTTATCCGTGCCAATCACGGCGTACAACATTCAGGTCTCCTCCGCAGTTTTATCTTTGACATGACGTGCGAGATAAACCGACTGGATGATAACAAATACAAAAGTCAGGCCAAACATACCGAAGAGTTTGAAATTCACCCATGCATCAAAGCTGACATGTTGGGCAACAATCAGATTGATGACACCGACAACGGCAAAAAACAGTATCCACATATAACTCAATCTGTTCCAGATAATCTCCGGCAACTCAACGGCGTGCTGCATCATGCGTTTTATGATTGGGCTGTCACCGATAAAGTGACTGGCAAGAAAGGCAATGGCAAACAGCCAGTTCCCCAGTGTTACCTTCCAGACCAGATAGGCGGGCTCATGAAAGTAAATGGTTGCACCACCAAACACGATCGCCAGCGCCAGAACCACCACATGCATCTTTTCCACTTTGCGTTGGCGTAACCAGGTGACGGCAACCTGGACACAGGTGGCGGCAATCAATAAGGCTGTTGCGATGACCATGCCTTCAACTTCACCCACGAAACGTTTGCTAACGGTGTAGGCGATGTAAAAGATAATGACAGGAAAAAAATCAAATAGAAATTTCATAATTTAATAATCAATGTAATGTGGGTTTGTTTGTTAACTGATAATACTTTTCCATAACGGCTCGCACATGTGGCGGGTAACCAATGCGATCCATCTGCTGCATCCCTTCCCGGAAGAACCCCGGTGCTTCCTCTGGCAGTCGATAGAGCAATTGCTCAAACACGGCTTCCATCCTCTTCGGGTCATGGGTTCGGGTCGCGACAATGCCGTGGTTGAGATTCAAGACCCGCCATGGCCGACCGGGATTGGACTTGTCCAGGTCCTGTTTAATCTGCGGGTTTATGGCATCAATGATAACATCAACGGCATCGCTGACTTCACCCAATAACTGGGCGTCTTGAGTGCTATTTGCCAGTTTTGACAAGGCGTTCACAACCGGCTCGAGCTGGCTGAGCGGTAAGTGCTGACGGGCGCACCACAGGGCAACGGGTATCGCCAGTCCTGTGAAGATTTTCTGTGCCTCGTCACATTCTAATTTAATTGCCCAGTCATTGAGTTCACTCATCAGGCCAAGGCCATGGTCGGCCAACTCCTGCATTTCATCCTGATCAACTTCACTCTGGGCCGGTGTCTGGTGTTCAATGGTATCGAGTATGGCAAAGAACTGCTCAAGACTTTTCCCGAGGGTATCCGGGCCAATTTGATCGGAGTTTGGATGTGTCTGATAGGCAGCAACCAGTTTTTCCAACGCATTTTCTGCCTGCTCGTGCATTTCCTGCACATGCATGTTGAAAAAGTCGGATTTTTCGCTGGAAGTAGCCATGATTTACGTTGCCAAAACAAATGGCGATTATACCTATCTATACAAAGACACATAGACCTGTTTTGGATACACTAGGTTCCCCATGCAGTCTGTCCACGATTTACACTCACACACTACGGCCTCCGATGGCACCCTGTCGCCCAGCGCACTGGTTGAACATGCAGCGCAGTGTGGTGTGACGGTTCTTGCCGTGACAGATCATGATGTCACCTCAGGCCTGGCCGAGGCGCAAACGGCGGCAACCCGGCACGACATAGATTTCGTGCCCGGTATCGAGATCTCCGTAACCTGGGCGCATCAAACCATTCATGTGGTGGGGTTACATATTGATCCAACATGTAGCGTCCTTCAGCAAGGTCTGGAAAAATTACATGCTTTTCGGCTCTGGCGTGCCGAAGAAATCGCCCGCCGCCTGGAGAAAGCGCGGATACCCGGTAGTCTCGCTGCGGCCAGGGCCTATGCCGGCGGTAAGATCATAAGCCGTACCCATTTTGCCCGCTTTCTAGTGGCGGAAGGTTATGCCAAGGACATGAAACAGGTTTTCAAACGCTATCTGGTCCGTAACAAACCTGGTTACGTGCCTGGGCAATGGGCGGGGCTGGAGGAGGCACTTGACTGGATCCATCGCGCGGGGGGGATGGCCGTGCTGGCTCACCCGGCCCGATACAAGATTTCAAGTCAGCGCCTGCGTCAACTATTGGCTGAATTCCAGGAACGCGGTGGGGTAGGAATTGAAGTCGTTTCCGGCAGTCACAGCCAGGGGGATATCCTGAGATTCGCGGAACTGGCTGACCATTTCGGGTTTTATGCCTCGCGCGGATCGGATTATCACGGTCCAGAAAATGCCTATGCCGATCCCGCCAAATTGGCCGTTCTACCTGGAAATTGCCGCCCGATCTGGACGCATGCCCGCTGGACAAACTCGCAGCCTGCCTAGTACCCCATGAGTCAGTATCTTCAAATTCACCCTGTGAATCCGCAGGCTCGTCTGGTGAAACAGGCCGTGGACCTGATCAGGGAGGGGGCAGTGGTGGTCTATCCCACGGATTCAGCCTATGCATTGGGTTGTCACCTGGGCGATAAAAAGGCCCTGGATCGCCTGCGCCGGATCCGACGCGTGGATGATAAGCATAACTTTACTTTGGTTTGCCGCGATTTATCCGAAATCGCTATCTACGCCAAGGTTAGCAATACTGTGTATCGCTTGCTCAACGCCTTCACCCCGGGCCCGTATACCTTTATATTGCAGGCAACCCGTGACGTTCCACGGCGCCTGTTACATCCGAAACGCCGCACCATTGGGATCAGGGTCCCGGATAACAAAATTGTATTGGCCTTGCTGGAGGCACTGGGTGAACCTTTGCTCAGCACAACCCTGATCCTGCCTGGACAATCGCTACCAATGACTGAAGCCGAGGAAATCCGGGATCAGCTTGATAATGAGGTTGATGTAATCATCGATGGTGGGCATTGCGGGATCGAACCTACCACGGTGGTGTCGCTGGTGGATGATCAACCGGAAGTGTTGCGTGTTGGCTGCGGAGATCCGACCCCCTTCCAGGTGGCTTAACCCCGCAGCCGGTTTCGTTATAATGCCGAGCTTTTCATAACAAGGAAAACAGATTTGGCTACGCTGCCCAACCAACCCCAACGTGTGCTCTCCGGTATGCGACCCACCGGTGCCCTTCATCTTGGTCACTATCACGGTGTGCTCAAAAACTGGATCAAGTTGCAGCATGAATACGAATGCTTTTTTTTCGCGGCGGACTGGCATGCTCTGACCACCCATTATGAAGAGGTCAAGATTCTCGAAGACAGCGTCTGGGACATGTTGGTGGACTGGCTCGCGGTCGGGGTAAATCCAGGATCGGCCTGTCTGTTCATCCAGTCACGGGTGCCGGAACATGCGGAGTTGCACCTGTTATTATCGATGATTACTCCCCTCGGCTGGTTGGAACGAGTCCCTACCTACAAAGACCAGCAGGAAAAGCTGAAGGAACGAGACCTGGCGACCTATGGTTTTCTGGGCTACCCGTTACTGCAAAGCGCGGACATCATGGTTTACAAGGCTGGTCTGGTCCCCGTCGGGGAAGATCAGGTGGCCCATGTGGAATTGACGCGAGAAATTGCTCGCCGCTTCAACCACCTCTATGGCCGCGAACCCGGTTTTGCCGAAAAGGCCGAAGAGGCCATCAAGAAAATGGGCAAGAAAAACGCCAAACTGTATCAATCCCTGCGGCGCAAATTTCAGGAGCAGGGTGATACCGAGGCGCTGGCCACAGCCCGGGCCCTGCTGGAATCGCAGCAGAACATCACCCTGGCCGACCAGGAACGGTTGTTTGGCTATCTGGATGGTAGTGGCCGGATTATCTTGCCTGAACCCCAGGCCCTGTTAACGCCTGCGGCGAAGATGCCGGGCCTGGATGGGCAGTAAATGTCCAAGTCCTATAACAATACGATTTCTTTGCGGGAGGCCCCGGCAGAGGTCGAGAAAAAGCTACGGACCATGCCCACTGACCCGGCCCGTGTCCGCCGCGATGACCCGGGTAACCCGGCCAAATGCCCAGTCTGGCAATTCCATCTGGTTTATTCTGATGAACAGACCCAGGACTGGGTCAAACAGGGTTGTACCAGTGCCGGGATTGGCTGCCTGGATTGCAAACAACGGGTTATTGAGGCGGTCCTGGCGGAACTGGCACCTATCCAGGAACGTGCACGTCAATACGAACAGGACATGGGGCTGGTGCGGAATATCATCCATGAAGGCTGTGAAAAGGCCCGGGATGTGGCGCGCCAGACGATGCAGGAAGTCCGTCAGGTTATGGGCCTGGAGTATTGACGATTTATTTTTTTTATCCAGTAAGTTTTTGAAATACAAGTAAAATATAATCTCGCATTGACTAGGGACAAAGCCGTACAACTACGGTAGCATAGGCGCGCATGACAGAAGTTGAGTTGCAAAGCACACCAGAACAACAGGAAATGCCCTTTGCGGTCGTGCAGGGGGTACCCTTTACCCGACTCCCCAAAGATCTGTATATCCCACCCGATGCCCTGGAAGTCTTTCTGGCAGAAGCCTTTGAAGGACCACTGGAC
>JBECKZ010000186.1:0-4760 GCA_040235555.1 Thiohalomonadales bacterium
TGGGTGCGGAGACACTATTGGCACTGATCGTCAACATGGTCGCCGAGGCGCAACGCTCGCGTGCCCCCATTCAAAAACTCGCCGACGTAGTCTCCGGCTATTTTGTCCCGACAGTCGTGATCGTCGCCCTCGTCACATTTGTTATCTGGTTTGTCTGGGGCCCGCAACCGGTACTCGCCCATGCCGTGGTCAATGCGGTCGCGGTCTTGATCATTGCCTGCCCCTGCGCCTTGGGACTGGCGACGCCCATTTCGATCATGGTGGGGACCGGCCGCGGTGCCACCGCCGGGGTCCTGATCAAAAATGCCGAGGCGCTGGAGGTCATGGAAAAGATCGATACCCTGGTGGTGGACAAGACCGGGACCCTGACCGAAGGCAAGCCGAAACTGGTGACACTCGAACCGTATTCCGGTGTTACCGAGAGTATCGCGCTGCAATACGCCGCCAGTCTGGAACGTCACAGTGAGCACCCCTTAGGACAAGCCATTGTGACCGAAGCAAAGGAGCGCAAGATCGAACTGCTCGCATCAAGTGAATTTGAATCCGTGACGGGGAAGGGTGTCATCGGCCGAATCCAGCACCAACGCATCGCACTGGGTAATGTGAAATTGCTCGAGGCTTTGCATGTCGACGTGGGTGCTGTCCAAGCACGCGCCGATATTTTGCGTGCTGACGGACAGACGGTCATGTTTCTGGTCATCGGTAACCAGTTGGCGGGTTTGGTCGGCGTGGCCGATCCGATCAAGGTCACGAGTCAGCAGGCGATTGCCGATCTGCATGGCGAAGGTGTCGAAGTCGTCATGCTGACCGGCGACAACCAGAAGACTGCGCAAGCGGTCGCGAGTAAATTGCAAATCGATCAAGTGCAGGCGGAAGTCTTGCCAGACCAAAAAGCGGCGATCGTAAAGCAACTACAACAACAGGGGCGCGTTGTCGCCATGGCGGGTGACGGTATCAACGATGCGCCAGCCCTGGCACAGGCCCACGTGGGTATCGCCATGGGTACCGGTACCGATGTTGCCATGGAGAGCGCTGGCGTGACCCTGGTCAAAGGTGATCTGCGCGGTATTGTGCGCGCGCGGCGTTTGAGCCGGGCGACCATGCGCAATATCCGCCAGAACCTGTTCTTTGCTTTTATCTACAACTCGCTGGGCGTGCCGATTGCAGCCGGCGTGCTGTATCCGTTTTTTGGTATGTTGCTGTCACCGATGATTGCCGCCGCAGCGATGAGTTTCAGCTCGGTGTCGGTGATTAGCAACGCACTGCGTTTACGCAGGGTTCAATTATGAGCTTTAAAATAGCAGGAGGTGCAGTATGTACGGTCATACAGATGGTATGTTTTCAGGTGGTATGTTCTTCGGTGGAGGCATACTAATGTGGCTTTTCTGGCTGGTCCTGTTGGTGGTGCTGGTGTATGTCTTGAAGGACATCTTTGGTTCCTTCAACAAAAGCTCATCCACAGATGAGTCTATCGATATTTTAAAACAACGCTTTGCTCGGGGTGAGATCGATGAAGCCGAATTTGAGCACCGCAAAAGACAGTTGAAGTGAAGTGTTTACCTGCCTGTCTCCGTAATCTGTGTTTGTTGCGGTGACAGGCGAAAGCAGACAACGACAAAAACGGAGGTGTGTATGAACATGCTCACGCAAGGATTATTGTTTCTTGCTGTCTCAGTTATGGCAACGGCGGTGGATGCCGCGCCAACTGTTTATATTCCCTTGGGCACGGGCAACCAGGTGATAGCCGTCGATGCCGCTACGGACAAAATCACGGCTTCCTACCCAGATGTTGAGAACGCACACGGCCTGGTGGCAACTCCCGATGGGGAATATTTGATTGCGGGGAGTTTGAACGAACGCAAGCTCAAACCCGATGAAGCGAAAGAGACCCCCAATAGCAAGCTGTTTCTGATCCATCCGGTGCATGGCCATGTAATGGCAACGATCCCGGTTGTCGGCTGGACCCATCATCTGGCGATTACGCCGGATGGCCGCTATGTGATTTCCACGCATGCCTTGCGTGGCAACATCAGCGTTGTCGACCTGCTCGGCAACAAGGTAGTGCACACCATCAAGACGGGTAACGTGCCCAACTACACCGTGATTACCAAAGACGGAAAAACCGCCTATGTCAGCAACACCGGCTCGAACAATATCGTGCAGGTAGACCTGACAAGCTGGAAGGTAACACGCACACTGGAATCCGGCCCGACCCCGGAGCATCTGGTGTTCTCGCCTGATGAAAAAACCATTTATGTGGCCAATACGGTGCCAGGCACTGTATCGGCGGTGTCCGTGGAAAGCGGCAAGGTAACCAGGACGTATCACATAGGTAAGGGCGTGCATGGCCTGGATCTCAGCGATGACGGCCACACCCTGTTCGTCACCAGTAAAAAGGATGAGAAATTTGTGGCCCTGGGTATCAAGACCGGCAAACAAACGGTTCTGTCGCTCAGCCCGGCACCATATCACCTGAATACGATTACAGGGACCGGCAAGGTCTATGTCTCCAGCAGCAAGAAACCGGTGATCTGGGTGATTGATCAGAAATCGATCAAAGTCATCGATACGATCACACTGCCGGCCGGCGAAGGGCATCAGATGGTGATCGTGAAGGGATAATGTTGTCGGATTAGGATCAGCTCAAATGCAAAACTCGTCCATGGTTACAAACAGCCGAATGCTGATTATGGGACTATTCATTCTTGCCTCAACATCGCTTCATGCGGAATCCCGAGGTGAGAAGTTGTTTTTGCAGAATTGCGCAGTCTGCCATGCGGCTGATGGCGGTGGGGCCATGCCGGGTGTCCCGGATCTTGCGGGCAGTCCGGCCTGGACCAAACAAAGTGATAAAGAAATATTAGAACGGGTGAAACAGGGCATACAGAAGCCAGGGGCGACTATCGCAATGCCGCCCAAAGGAGGCAATGCAAAGTTATCAGACAATGAACTGCTGGAGATTGTTTCGTATATGCGCGCTGCTTTTTCGAAATGAAAGAGTTTGCGCAAACCCATTATCGACTTAATATTTAGGAGAAAATAACATGAAAAATTATTGCTTATTGAAAGATATTCGCACAGGCATTTTGGTTTTTGGCTTGGCTGTTGGGTCGCCGGTGTTAGCCCAGATGGGAGGCGGCATGATGGGTGGTAGTAATAGTGGTAACGCCGGCATGACGCAAATGTCGGGCACGCTGCACGATATGGGTGGTTACATGCAATCCATGGCCGGTCAACTGGCGCAGGGCAACATGACCCCCGAGATGCAAAAACAAATGGCTGAACGCATGCGCAGTATGAGCGGCATGATGGGTAACATGTCAACCATGATGGGTAATGGCATGATGATGGACGATGCACAACTCAAACAACTGAATACCATGCGTATGCAGATGCACAATATGATGAAATAGCGCTTTGTGCTTCCCATGTCCGGTCGGCGCGAGCATTGCGTCGGCCTGGATGAGTAGCCGATAAAGTTGCTGGGCCGGCGATAGGCGCCAAATGGCAGTGTTCGCTACTTCGTGAGGAGGTGAATATCAATGGACGGCTTGTTTACGTTTCTGATCTTTGCCGTGATTTTTTATTTGTTAATGCGCTATGGCTGCGGGGCGCACATGGTGCATGGTCACGGCGGTTCTCATTCGCATCAAGATGAGTACGATGACCCGGTGTGCGGCATGAAAGTCAAGCAAGACGAGGGCTATGGCAAGACCTATCAGGGAGTGGCTTACCGATTTTGTACGCGCAGTTGTCTGGATAAATTCGATGCCAACCCAGAACAGTACATTCATTCGAACAGCGACAAGGAGGTGCAGGCATGAGCTCACGACTTTCACTGACGGCCATCGGACACGCGACCAGTATCACGCTGGCGATTAGCTTTGTGTTGTGCGTGTTATTCGATTTACGGGTGAACGTGCATATTCGGTCTAAACTACCATATCTTCTATTAACTTGTTGATATTTATAGGATTTACTCAATAATATCGTCTGTATATCAAGTAGAATCCGGCCGAACCAGTGTGAGTACGCCATATATGCCAAGCGGTATGGCATATTCTCTTACCAACTCGTCATTGCCTATGCCGAATCTGAAGCGATGTCGCGGAAAGAGATAACCCATCGTATTTCCTCGTACGATATATCCCTGTTGACTGGGATCTGCACCATTTAATAACAATTCAGTTGCGGATCCTTGTACCAGGTCTTGCTGATGTCGAATACTGCGAGAGGGTAGTTGTTCCCACCAACTATTTTCCATTTTTTGCCATTGAGCTGTGCCGTCAGGATTCCACTTAATCAGTGCGCTTACTCCCTGCAAGGCTTGTTGGCATCGTATTGCTGCACACAAGATTGAACATTCAAGCTGGTTTGCGACATCGAGAATGGTCTCTGCCGTCCAGTATCCGCTTCCTGCGATTTTCTTGACTCTTTTAGTTGGCGCTAGAAAATGACCGGCAAATAAATCGGCTTCACGCTCGATATCGGTGTCTTTGTTGAATTCGGGGGAAGACTTGTGTGTAACCACAGTCTTTAACAGATCTCGGTGCGGAGAGAGTTGGACATGTGCCAACTCGTGTGACCGGGTGAATTGTTTGCGCTCTATAGTTGTTTCGATATCGGAATTGATAAATACCTCAAAGCGGTTTTTTTCGCGCCGGAATCGACTTGCGCCCTCAAAATCAACAGTTCCAAAACCTCGTTCTTTATACTTGATGCCTTCTTCTTGAATAGCTGTAATAGGATCTCCACCACCC
>JBECKZ010000251.1:0-31148 GCA_040235555.1 Thiohalomonadales bacterium
CCATGCAGACCCGCAAGGTCGCGCCACTGGGCGGACGCCCCTACCCGGTAGAGATGGCCATGCAGAAAGCCGATAAGAAAGACGCATGGACCCGCATCCGCTTCAAACAGGGACACTTCAATATCAAGCTGCCCGCCAGCCTGTTCACCAAATCCAATCTGCGCAACCCGCGTAAATTTAATCTCGGAGGCAGTGACTAATGGTGGTGGGACTGGCCTGGCGCAACCTGTGGCGGCATCCGCGCCGCACCGTGTTGAATGTCATCAGTATCGCCTTTGCCTCGCTGGTCATGGTCTTCCTGCTGTCGTTCCAGTTGGGCACTTACGCCACCATGAAAGAAAACATCCTGCGTATCCTGGACGGTTTTGCCCAGGTCCAGCCGCCGGGTTACAAGGACAATCCCGGCATCAAAAAAGTCATTTCCCATCCGGCACAAATTCTTAAGCGGCTGCAGTCCATCGATGGCGTGACAGCCGTTGCACCCCGCGCCAAGAGTTTCGCAATCCTGTCCAATGGCGAGAAGAGCGTCGGCGCGGCGGTCGTGGGCATCGACCCCGAGCGGGAGCCCGGGGTTTCTCACCTGAACCACAGCATCCGCCAGGGCCGATACCTGCAGGCCGATGATGCGGCGGTCATCGTGCTCGGGTCGTCCCTGGCGCGCAACCTTCATGTCGGTGTTGGCGATCAGGTGAGCATGCTGGGCCAGGCCCGCGACGGCAGTGTTGCCGCCGACGTGCTCAAGGTGGTCGGCATTTTCCATACCGGCACACCGGATATCGATCGCCAGTTCTCGGAGATCACCTTGTCGCGTTTCCAGAGCAGTTTCGCCATGGACGGGGCGGTGAATTTTTTCGTTTTGTCCGGTCCGACCCTGGCCGGGGTCAGCCAAGCGCTTCCCCGGGTACGTAAGGCGCTGGCGGATACCCCATTGCAGGTGTACGACTGGCAGGCGTTACAACCGGGTCTGAATGCGGCCATCAGCCTTGACCTGAATACCTCCATGCTCTGGTACGTCAGCCTGGTGGTGGTCGTGGTGTTCATCATTCTCAACACCCTGCTGATGTCCGTGCTCGAACGCACCCGTGAATTCGGCGTACTGCTGGCTGTTGGCATGCGGCCGTCACTCCTGGGCCGCATGATCTGGCTGGAGCTGTGTCTGTTGGCACTGACGGGACTGGCGGTGGGCATGGTCGTCGGCAGTGGCGTCACACTGATATACAGTCATATCGGGATCAACATGCCGGGGGCCGAAACCTTTTTTGCACAATGGGGCCTGCCGGGCAAACTCTATCCGCGCCTGAGTCTATTGAGTCTTGCCGCCGGACCCGGGGTGCTGGCGATCTGTATTCTCGTGGCGGGCATCTTCCCTTACCGGCGGGTGCGTCGACTGGAACCGGTTGCGGCCATGAGGGCAGCCTGATGCGTATTTTGAGAATCCTGTTTCCGTTTGCCTGGCGCAACTTGTGGCGCAACAAGCGCCGCACCTTCATCACCCTGGCGGTGGTGGCGATGGGTGTGTGGTCGATCCTGGCATTCAATGCGGTATTACGGGCCTGGTCCGACAGCACTCTCACCGGCAGCCTGAAAAACATGACCGCCGATGCCCAGATCCATGCGCCGGGTTATCGGGATAATCCGGATATCCAGCACAGTTTCCCCACGCCAACGGGTCAGCTCGCCAAACACCTGGACAGCAAACCGATCACGGCCTGGGCGCCGCGGGTGCGTACGCCCGCCATCATCCAGAGCGAATACAAAACCCTGCCGGTGACCCTGGTAGGCATCGATCCGCAGCGGGAAGTCGGGGTCTCGTTTATTGCTGATGCACGAATTCAGGGCCGCATGCTGAAAGACACCATGGACGACGGCGTGCTCCTCGGTCGTCATCTGGCGGCACATCTTAAAACTCGTGTCGGTAAACGCATCGTGATCATGGCCAATGATGTGAACGGCAAACTGCAGGAACGCGGCGCGCGCGTGATCGGTATCTATGCCGCCGAACCCAGTATGGAAGATGCCTATATGTTTACTGGCCTGCATGCGGCGCAAAAATTTTTGCATGCCGACGGCCTGCTTTCGGAAATCGCGCTGATGACGGCCACACAACAACAACTCCAGCCAGCGCTGCAACAGTTACATCAGGCAGCACCACAACTGGATATCGCCGACTGGGCCAAACTCCAGCCCATGACCAAGGGCCTGCACGACATCATCGTGAGTTTTATCTATGTCTGGTTGCTGGTGATGTTCGTCCTCATCGCTATCGGTGTCGTAAACACCCAGTTGATGGCGGTGTTCGAACGCACCCGCGAGTTTGGCCTGTTACAGGCGCTGGGATTCCGACCCAGTTGGGTGATGCTGGAAGTCGTGCTGGAAGCCGTGCAGATCATTGGCTTCGGTGTGTTGCTGGGGGCAGTGTCCGCCTACCTCACCGTCCATGCCATGCAGGGTGGGTTTTCCCTTGGGGCCTTGTCCGCCGGTGCGGATTTTCTCGGGATCGAGCGAGTACTCTACCCACGCCTGGACAGCACTGAGTTCATCATCACCATCGTCGTCATCTGGGGTCTGGGTGTACTCACCGCGCTGTGGCCGGCCCGTCGCGCGGCGAAATTCGATGCCATCGAAGCCATGCGTTCCACCAACTGAGGAATCCATCATGACCGCTATACTTGAATGCCACCAGCTGACCAAGGACTACCACCAGGGCAACACTATCGTGCATGCATTGCGCGGGCTGGACCTGCAGGTGGCGCGGGGTGAATTTGTTTCCATCTCCGGACCGTCCGGTTCCGGCAAAAGTACGCTGCTGCACATCATCGGCAGCCTGGAGCAACCCAGCGGCGGTGAGGTGATCCTCGATGGCGTGTCCCTGGCCAGGGAGTCCCGTCAACAACTGGCGGACCTGCGCCTGCAGCGCATCGGTTTTGTATTCCAGGCTTATAACCTGATCCCGGTGTTGTCCGCCGCCGAAAACATCGAGTTCATCCTGCAACTGCAGGGCGTGGACGCCAACACCCGCCACGCCCGTTCGGCGGAATTGCTGCAGGCGGTGGGCCTCGACGGTCTGGGTGAACGCCGACCGGGACAACTCTCCGGCGGTCAGCAACAACGGGTGGCGGTGGCCCGGGCACTGGCCAGCAATCCTGCCATCGTGTTGGCGGACGAACCCACCGCCAATCTGGATTCGAAAAACTCCGACGAACTGCTGGCGATGATGTCGCGGCTAAACCAGGACTCCCATGTCACCATCATCGTTGCGACCCATGACCCGAAAGTGATTGCCAACACTCGCCGGCATATCGTGCTTACCGATGGCCGCATCGATACGGATGAAGCGCAGGCCGCCTGATGCGGATCCTGTTGTTTGCCCTGTTGCTGAGTAGTTCGGTCCAGGCGGCTGACTTCAGTGGCCGCATCAAGCTGGACGCCAGCGGTTATGACGCCGGAGCAAATACACCGGAAGCAGCACTGGGTTACGAACGCAGCGATGAATTCGCCGGCCAGTTGCGCCTTGAACTCAAACAACAGTGGCAACACTGGAAAGCCGAGGTCGCTTGGCAACTGGATGCCCGTCACGGCAGTGCCGTGGAACGCGACAATGCCCTTGCGATTGCCTATCCACCGCTGGCTGATACCAGCAGCGACACCAGTTACTGGGATCTTGAAGACACCATTACCGACAGTAACCGTACCTACAGTAGCCAACGGCTGGATCGCCTCAACCTGAGTTACAGCAACAACGCAGTAGTCATGCGTCTGGGCCGTCAGGCCCTCACCTGGGGTAGCGGTCTGGTGTTTCATCCAATGGATTTGGTGAATCCTTTTCAGCCGGTCGCCACCGATACCGTATACAAACGTGGTACCGACATGGCCTACCTGCAATGGTTACTGGCAGACGGTTCCGATATCCAACTGGTAGCTTTACCCCACAAAACGCGGGACACGCAGGACCCGGATGGCAACCAACCCACCACGGCAGTGTTCGCCAATATTGCTGGCGATACGTTGCAATGGAATTTGTTACTGGCCAAAGATCGGGCCGATAGTGTGCTCGGCGTTGGCGTCAGCGGTCCGTGGGCTGGCGCGGTGTGGAACCTGCAGGTCATTCCCACTTATCTGGCGCGGCACACCACGCGCACTTCGGTGCTGATGAACCTTTCCAATGCCGGGACTTTTCTGGATCGGAATATCACCAGCTTTATCGAGTACTACCATAACGGATTTGGTGAGTCCGGCAGTGAATACAGCCTGTCAGATCTGAATGCCGATCTGTTGCTACGCCTGCGACGCGGGCAGCTGTTCGTGAGCGGGCGTGATTATGTCTCTGCCGGTGCCACACTGGAATGGACACCGCTGTTGCAGCTGTTGCCCACAATCATTTTTAATCTGCAGGATCACAGCAGCCTGGTCGACCTGCAGCTCAGCCGCTCCCTCGGCAACGACACCAATTTCAAGGCTGGACTGCGCTTCGCCATCGGTGGCCGTGGCACTGAATTCGGTGGGCTGGAAACGGTGAACGGTAGCGGTCTGTACCTGGCCAGACCGAACCAGGTATTCGTGCGTCTGGAAACCTACTTCTGAGCACAACACAAACGCCTGCAACTTGCACATCCTCACTTCACAAGCCGATTTTGATGGCGGAATTCTTCCTTGCAATCGAGAAGTTTATCCGTCATAAGATATTAAAATGAAAAATGTGAGCGTGAGGAATTATTCGTGGAATCTGAACGTTACAAACGCGGCTGGGAAAAACTCAAGGAAATCGATGGTCACGCCGGCGAGCGTGTGATTGAGGCGCTGAAAGACATCGCCCCTGATCTTGCCCGCTACACAATCGAGTTTCCTTTTGGCGATGTGTACTCACGTGGGGTCCTGTCACTCAAAGAGCGGGAAATTGCCACCGTCGCCGCCCTGGCTGCGCTGGGTAATGCGCAACCTCAACTCAAGG
Source organism: Thiohalomonadales bacterium (assembly GCA_040235555.1). Lineage (GTDB taxonomy): Bacteria > Pseudomonadota > Gammaproteobacteria > UBA6429 > Thiohalophilaceae > RI-92. The sequence continues at coordinate 4,949 of JBECKZ010000251.1, forward strand.
TGCATATCCACGGTGCGCTGAATGTTGGCTGCAGCAGACAGGAAGTCGTGGAAATCATGATCCAGATGGCAGTCTATGCCGGCTTTCCGGCTGCCTTGAATGGCATATTCGCAGCCAAAGAAGTGTTTACCGAACGTGACGCGACGGGTCAGCCAGACTGACCCACATCATGATGCCATCACGAGACATCATTTTTGTGCGGGCTATTGCCTGTACTCTGGAATCAACTGACAAACTCCAGAACCCTGAATAATTCAAATCTCCGGACTTAATAGCACTGCAACCGAGTATACCTGGCAAGGGCATCTACTATACTTTACACATTGCCAGCAAGAAGCCTTTTATTTTACTGCTCGCCGTGCTGACTTTGTCAGCGAGCAATAATTCTCAGGTGCACGTGTCAATGGTTAAAAACATCAATACGGCAAAGTATCTCTACCTGGACAAAATCTCCGAAGAAAACGAACTCGAATTACGCATCTACGTAAACGAAGCCGTTTCCGATTCAAGCCAGTGCGAAACTGTTGAAGGAATCGAGGGCTGTTTTCCTATTATTACCAATGAAACCTGCGCCCGTTACGAACTCGTGTTTGAAAATTATGTGGGCTATTCGGTCCGCAATGAATCCTACACCAGCATGGACAGCAAAGAGAAATTCAAGGGAAATTTATTCCGGCTCTATACCAACTCCAGATTTCTGGATTACATCCGGTCATCCTCCATCGCACCAGATGTACTGGCAACGAGATTAAAGCACTACGAGATAGTCTGCCTCAGCCATGTCATTGATGTCGCAACGGAGCATATACCTGCTATTTCATAGATTTTTCGTGTAAGATAGAAATACCGGGATGGTGTTTAATCCCAATAACACGCAATCAGAAATATTTCCTGTAATGAAAAAATCATTTCTTGCATTACTCTTCTGTTTTATCAGTATCACATCCTTCAGTGAGACCCCATCAATTCATATTATTGCCAACCTGATTCAGGCCGCAAAAGAACGCACATCCCATCATGTTCGATACGATGGTTCCTATTTTATCATTGCCTATCCGAACGGTGATGTACCCGCCACCATTGGCGTTTGTACTGATGTCGTTATCCGGTCTTTTCGCAAGGCCGGCATCGATCTCCAGAAAAAAGTGCACGAGGACATGCTTGCGCATTTCTCTCAATACCCATCGAAAAGAATCTGGGGCCTGACCAGACCGGATACCAACATTGATCACCGCCGAGTGCCGAATTTACAGGTATTCTTTACCCGGTTTGGCGCGACCTTACCGGTGACAGACAATCCAAACGACTATCGCGCCGGTGATCTGGTGACCTGGATGCTTCCTGGCAATTTGCCTCACATCGGTATTGTCATTGATAAAAAATCACGAGACAGGCAACGGCCTTTAATCGTGCATAATATAGGCAGCGGCCCACACATGGATGATATGTTGTTTGATTATCCTATTACCGGGCATTATCGCTATTCCGGATCATGAACTTCGCATACTCAATACGCTACCTACTCACCATGCAAATCCGTCTTGCATTCATCCTCTGCCTCATCCTGGGAAGTGTTACTGCCTGTTCACGTTCGCTGCCAGTGGTTAAGGATGGCGATATCATTTTCCAGACCTCCAAATCCTTAGAAAGCATGGCCGTTCAACACGCCACCCATTCGCACTTCAGCCACATGGGCATCGTATTTTTTCGACACGGGCAACCCTATGTCTACGAGGCCTCGGCGACAGTGCGTTACACGCCACTGTCGAAATGGATTGCCCATGGCCGACATCGCAAGTTTGTTATCAAGCGACTGCGCAAGGGTTTAACTCCTGCGCAGGTGAAACGACTACATACCGCTGCACGGGAATTTGCAGGTAAGCCCTATGATCTCACGTTTGAGTGGACCGACTCGCGTATCTACTGCTCCGAACTGGTGTGGAAGATTTACGACCGCGGCCTGGGCATAGACATCGGTCAGCTGCAACGGCTGCGCGAGTTTGACTTATCCGATCCGGTGGTAAGCGACAAGATGCAGGAGCGTTATGGCAACAAGATTCCACTGGATGAGCAGGTAATATCACCGGCTGCGATGTTCGCCTCACCTTTACTTGTGAGGGTGAAATGAATACCCCGGATATTACCCGTCATTTACGTGAAATGCATGCGCGCGAGATTGACGAGACATGTGCGTTGATCGCCGCTGCGATGAATCCGGAAGAAGCAGTGTGGGCAAGAAAAACCCTGGATTTACATTTCAAGAGTAAACTCCATGATCTGCATGATGGTCGCCACTACTATACATATCGCCCGCAAGCACCACTGGTGGGAATAACCGGCCTGCATCATTACCAGTGGGGACCACCAGAGAATGTGTGGCTGGCCTGGTTTGCAGTACACCCGGATTTCCAGCACCAGGGTATTGGCAGGAGTTTATTAATTGCTATCGAGCAGATGGCAACTCGCATGGGTTACGTGAAGTTGTTTATCGAAACCTATGACCACCCGGATTTTGATCGTGCGCGAAAATTTTATTCAGCCTGCGGGTTTCAGCAAGTGGGTGCAATCGATCAGTACCTGCCAAATTCCGACAGCATGATCGTCTATCTAAAGCAATTAAGTTAAGACCAGGCCCGTGACGACACTACTCTATTTTGCCTACGGTTCGAATATGTCAACGCCACGGCTCCAGGCGCGTGTTCCATCGGCACAGCCCGTGTGTATTGCCCGGTTACACAGCCATCAGCTACGGTTTCATAAGCGTGGCCGGGATGGCTCGGCAAAATGCGATATTGTCCCGGGTGACCATCCGCATGACGTTGTGTATGGCGTGGTGTTTGAAATACTTACCTCGGAGAAGCCTGCACTCGATCGCGCGGAAGGGCTCGGCCAGGGCTATGCACTAAAAAGTGTCGTGGTGGTCAATAACGAGGCAGAAACACTCAAGGCCTTTGCCTATTACGCAACGCACATCGACCCTGCACTCAATCCCTATGCTTGGTATAAAGGACACGTCGTACGTGGTGCGACAGAACATCGTCTACCCAGCGAATATATCAACCGACTTAAGACGATCACATCTATCGCGGACCCGGATACCGCGCGCCATGCCTGCGAACTTTCGATTTACACTTGATCGTAAAAACCTTTTTCTGAACGTTACAATTTGTGAAATATTCACAAGTCACTGTGTTGATAGCCTGATCACGTTCGGCCTGTGATATAAAACCAGCGGCAATAATGCTAATAACCAAAATCAACAGGGAGTTAATAGTGAAAACAATAAACAGAATGACAATAGTGACACTGATGTCGTGTCTCGCTGGGGTGGCACTGGCAAAGCCGGTGCCAGGGATAAAAGGCTTGCCGGCATTCACTGGTCACCCGGTAGCGGATTCGCCGGCACTGTTGCAGTGGCCAGACGATCAACCAAAAGGCACACCTGACCTGACCGATCAGAGTGGCAACCGGCTGTATGATCTGCACGGCCGCATTGCCAACTGTCAGGATATCGATCTGATCGTCAGCACCGAAGGCAATTACAACATGGCCCTCGGCGAATACTGGCAAAATGTGTTCTTGAAACAACACGCGCAGGATGTCAAAAGCTGGTACTACACCACCAGCCCACCAATATCCGTTGAGCAGATCAAAAATACCAGCCTGACCTTTGGCAACCTGAATCTCGCATGCCGTCCCCAGATTGCCATTGGCAACAAGAAAATCATGAAGAAGTTGTCAGACGCCAAGGTGATCGACGGGACCCCCGTACCAATCAAACAAACCCGCGGTAATGTGCTTCTGGTGAAGAAAGGGAATCCCAAACATATCCGGACGATCTGGGATCTGGGTCGACCCGATGTGCACGTGGTTACGCCCAACCCCTGGATTGAACGCGGTGCTTTCACCAACTACACCAAAAGTATCTATCACATCGCGCAACAGGATCCGCATCCGCCCAAAGGCTGGACCGCCGATCGCCTGTTCAATGCGATCTTTGGTGCCAAGGCAAAGCAGGGCAAATGGTTGTATGGTGATCGCATCCATCATCGCGACGAACCCCAGGCTGTGGCCTATGGCCATGCCGATGCAGCCATGATCATGTACCAGCTGGGGCACTACACCATGAAGAGCTTCCCGGACAAGTTTGAGATCATTGCGCTGGGTGGCAGCGTGGATGATCCGAAACCCCTGCCGGGCTCAGTGATTGGGACCTCGTTCATGGCCAAGATCAAAGGTCAGTGGTCGGCACGCCAGCAACGCGCGCAGCAGGTTGTATGGGAAGGTTTGCAAAGCCAGGCCTTCATCGACATCCTGACCAAGTACGGCATGAAGGGTTTTCCGCAAGACTGATCGCGGATCCATGTTCACCACACCGCCCCGCTTTTCCCGGGGCGGTGTGTTCCCCTTGCTTGTACAGTTCCGCCCGCCAGCCCCAGTCAAACCCGTTCCTCCCCATTAACCCGCTCTGTCATCAAAAAATATTGTTGCCTGAACACTCAGCGACCACTAGTCATGTTTTAAACATGAACTATAATGTGTTAACAGTTAAGTCTTATTTTTAATAGAATACTATAGAAGTCTGATACATGATTACTGCCTCGCAAATCCGGGCCGCCCGCGCCCTGCTGGGAATGGACCAACGCAGCCTGGCACTGGCCGCCGGGCTCTCGCTCCCCACTATCCAACGCATGGAGGCCAGCGACGGCCAGGTCCGCGGTAACATCGATTCGGTGGTCAAGCTGGTGGAGGCCATTGAACGGGCCGGGGTGGAATTGATCGGCGAAGGCGGTACCAGCAGTGACGGTGGTCGCGGGGTGCGACTCAAGGCAAAAGCGTCAGGGAATTCGGAGGCAGAGTGATACTCACGCACGCACTGGATTGGGCCGGGGCCGCGGTGGCACTGGCCTTGCTGTCCGCCGCGTTATCACTGTTAACCACCTGGGCACCAACCCTGTTGCGCAAGCTTGTGATGCCGGTGTTTGCCCTGGCCGGTATGGCGGCCGTCATCGCCGGGTTTCTGACCCTGTTGCATCATGGTGTTTACGTTGCCGAGCTGCCACTGGGCCTGCCCTGGTTACCCTGGCAGGTACGCCTCGATGCCCTCTCTGCATTCTTTTTATTATTGATTGGGATCGTGACCGTTGCCATCGGGGTATATGGCATCGGCTACATGCGCGGTTACGAACACGGTCGAGAACCGTTACCGGTACTGGGTGGTTTCGCCGGTTTGTTCCTCGCCGGCATGATGCTGGTGGTTCTGGCGGATGATGCCTTCCTGTTCATGGTGGCGTGGGAACTCATGTCACTCTCCAGTTATTTTCTGGTGGCCTATCACCATGAACACGCCGCCAATCGCCGCGCCGCATTCTTATATTTATTGATGGCACACATTGGCGGTCTGGCGATCCTGCTGGGCTTCGGCGTAATGGCATCGTTTGGTGGCGGGTTTGCCTTCGATGCCATGCGCGATGCACAACTCTCTCCGGTCTGGGCCAGTGTCACCTTCGCCCTGGCCTTTCTCGGCTTTGGCATGAAGGCCGGCCTAGTCCCCTTGCATGCGTGGTTACCGGAGGCACACCCGGTTGCGCCTTCGCATATCTCCGCACTGATGTCCGGCGTGATGCTAAAAGTCGCGGTGTACGGTTTTATTCGTGTGGTGTTCGGCCTGCTGGGTGAAGTCCACTGGCAATGGGGTGTGATTGTGTTGGCCGTGGGTAGCATCTCCGCACTGATGGGTGTGTTGTATGCGTTTATGCAAACCGATTTGAAACGCATACTTGCCTACTCCTCGGTGGAAAATGTCGGCATCATCTTTATTGCACTCGGCTTGGCATTGTTGTTTCTTGCCACCCACCATCCGGTGATCGGTATCGTCGCCCTGGTTGCGGCGTTGTATCACGCGATTAATCACGCGTTGTTCAAAAGTCTGCTGTTTCTCGGTGCCGGTGCCGTATTGCACACCGCCAATGAACAGGATCTGGAGAAGATGGGTGGCCTGTTGCGACGCATGCCGTGGACCGGATTCTTTTTCCTGATCGGATGTTTGTCAATCGCAGCCTTACCGCCCTTCAATGGTTTTGTCTCCGAGTGGCTGACCTTTCAGGCCGCGTTGCAGGCCTGGCAGCTGGAGAGCGGGGTATTGCGCAGTATCGTGCCCATCGCCGCTGCCATTCTGGCACTCACCGGTGCCTTGAGTGCCGCCTGTTTCGTGCGTGTATACGGAGTCGGCTTTTTAGGACAGGCGCGTAGCCGGCATGTGCGCCGCGCGCGCCAGATTCCGCTGAGCATGCGCATTGGCCAGGGCCTGTTAGGTATGTTGTGTTTAGTCCTCGGTGTGTTTCCTACAACATTTATTAGTCTGCTCAATGCAGTACCGCAGGATTTACTGGGTTACGGTCTGGCACGCGCCACTGCCCACGGCTGGTTATGGTTGACACCGGTCTCCGCCAAGACTGCGAGTTATGGCGCACCACTGGTTGCGATCTCCCTGGCGATCGCCCTTGCACTGGGTTTGTATTTGCTCGGCCGCACCATCTGGCGAGTGAAACGTTGCGACGCCTGGGACTGCGGCTTTGCACCACCGACTGCCAACATGCAATACACCGCCACCGGTTTTGCCCAGCCGATTCGGCGCGTATTTGGACTGTTGTTTCATATCGAACAGGGTGTGGATCCGCAAAACGATGGCCGCCTGCGTTATCGCCTCGTGGTTGGCGATCGTGCCTGGGGCCTGTTTTATCAACCACTGGCGCGCATCGTGGAAAAGGCAGCGCGCCGCGTGGTGAAATTGCAGTCCGGTAACATCCGTGTGTACCTGGGCTGGTCATTGGCAACCTTGCTGGTGTTGTTATGGATCATGGCTTAAGCAATATATCCTGGGGACTGGCCCTGCTACAGGTGCTGTTGTATGCGGTGCTGTCACCACTGCTGCTGGGCTGGTTGCGCAAGGTCAAGGCGCGTTTGCAGAACCGCCGCGGCGCACCCGTCTGGCAACCCTATCGCGACATCGCCAAACTGTTCGGCAAGGAAGCACGCATGGCGCACACTGCCTCGCAGCTGTATCGCGCCGCACCGTACATCGTGTTTGTCTCGACCTTGTTGGCGGCCGGCGCCATTCCCCTGATCACCACCGATCTGCCGACCTCTGCCATTGCCGATGTGATCGTGATTGCCGGGTTATTAGGGCTGGCACGCTTCTTTCTCGCCCTGGCCGGCATGGACGTGGGTACCGTGTTTGGCGGTCTTGGCGCCTCACGTGAAATGTTTGTCGCCGCCCTAGCGGAGCCGGCCATGCTAATGGCGGTATTCACCCTGGCAATGACCGCACACAGCACCAACCTGAGTAGCGTGGTGGATTACCAGTTGTTGCACGCAACTGAATTGCGGCCATCGTACATCTTTGCCCTGGCCGGCCTGGTATTGGTGGCGATTGCTGAAACCGGCCGCATACCGGTCGACAACCCCGCTACCCATCTGGAATTGACCATGGTGCACGAAGCCATGGTCCTCGAATATTCCGGCCGCCACCTCGCCCTCATGGAATGGGCCGCATCAGTGAAGCTGTTATTGTATTTCGTATTAATTACCAACGTGTTTTTTCCCTGGGGTCTGGCGCAGGATACGACGCTGATCAGCCTGGGCATCAGTTTTGGCGTCACGCTCAGCAAGTTACTCATCCTCGCAATGTTACTGGCCTTGAGTGAAACCGTGCTGGCCAAGATGCGTGTGTTTCGAGTCCCGACATTTTTAAATCTTGCCTTGTTGCTGGCGTTACTCGGTTTGCTCAGCCACGTGATCCTGGAGGTGGGCGCATGAACCTGGAGCAGTTGTCACTATTGCAGCAACTCATGGTGGTACTGGCCGCCGTGGTTCTGTTCACTTCCTTCGTGTTGCTGGAACAGGCGCGCATCGTCGCAGCCATTCACGCCTTTGCCTGGCAGGGTGTGCTGGTGGCCCTGGTTACGACGATCGTTGCCATCAGTGGTGAACAATTACACCTGATTTTTTCCGCGGTGCTGACCCTCGGCCTCAAGGCAATCTTTATCCCCTGGATGTTGCATCGACTGGTACGCCGCCTCCAACTTGATCGACAAAGTGAACCACTGCGCCGACCGGCACTGGTCATCATGATGGCATTGGCCCTGGTGATCTTCAGTTACTGGCTGGTACTGCCCATGGTGGAAAAGGAATTTATCTTCACCCGCAATATCGTAGCGGTCAGCCTGGCGGTGGTCTTGATAGGTTTATTGATGATGGTGATCCGCACCCAGGCGGTTATCCAGGTGCTGGGTTTCATGTCGATGGAGAACGGTCTGTTCCTCGCGGCAGTCTCCGCCACGGGCGGCATGCCACTGGTGGTTGAACTGGGTGTTGCCTTTGACGTGCTGGTGGCGATGGTTTTGTTCGGCGTGTTCTTTTTCCAGATCCGCCAGAGCATCGACTCCCTGGATGTGGATCGTATGAACCGTCTCACTGAACGTGTGGATGATCAAACATGACCAGCTTGCTAATCACCGTCTTCACGCCTCTGGTCGGTGGCCTGTTACTGGCCCTGGTGCCTCGCCTGAGCTGGGCCGGCTGGATCAATGTCCTGGTCTCACTTATCAGTCTGATTGCATCAGTCGTATTGGCCATTGAGGTCGCACAACACGATGTGATCCATGGCTGGGGATTCCGGATTGACGCCTTTAATATCTATCTTCTGGTGTTGACCGCCTTCATCGGAGTCACCACCTCGATCTTCTCCCGCCCCTACATGCAATACGTGTGCAGTAGCGGTCTCACCAATTCTTTAGGCATGCGTCTGTATCACACCATGTACCAGATCTTTTTATTCACCATGCTGCTGGCCCTGTCCACCGACAACCTGGGAATTCTGTGGGTGGCGGTAGAAGGTGCGACCCTGGCAACAGTCCTGCTGGTCTCCTTGTATCGCACACCTGAGGCCATCGAGGCAGCCTGGAAATATTTTATTTTATGTGGTGTTGGTATCGCCCTCGCCCTGTTCGGCACCGTGTTATTGTACTTCGCGGCACAACACGTGGTAACAGAAGCGGCAATCGGGCTGAGCTGGAGTCACTTATATAAAGTATCAGGCCAGCTTGAACCTACCATCATGAATCTGGCTTTCGTATTTTTGTTGATCGGTTATGGCACCAAGGTCGGGCTGGTCCCCATGCACCAGTGGTTGCCCGATGCCCACTCCGAAGGTCCCACTCCAATGTCGGCGGTGTTATCCGGATTGCTACTCAACGTCGCTTTGTATGCAGTCGTACGCCTGAAAATGCTGGTAGATGGATCGCTTGCCGCCACAGCGACACCACACATGGCGGGTTATATGTTGATGGGCTTTGGCCTGGTTTCCTTCCTGGTCGCCGGCCTGTTTTTACATCGTCAACGCGATATCAAGCGTATGTTCAGTTATTCCTCCATCGAACACATGGGCCTGATGACGTTTGCCTTTGGTCTGGGTGGACCGCTGGCAACTTTCGGTGCCTTACTACACATGCTGGTGCATTCGCTAACCAAGTCCGCGATCTTTATTACTGTCGGCCACACCGCACATATCGCCGGGACCCAGACCATCGATCGTATTCGGGGTTTGATTCGTACCCAACCCGCAGTAGGGTGGGGTTTGTTAATCGGCGTCGCCGCCATTGCCGGTTTCCCACCGTTTGGCGTGTTCACCAGTGAGTTCCTGTTGTTGAGTGCAACCATGCAAACCCAGCCGTGGTTTACCGTGGCCTTGCTGGTTGGTCTGGTGATCGCCTTTGCCGGTCTGTTCCGACATTTACACCCGATGGTGTACGGTGCACCACCGCAAGGCCAGCAACCGGTGAAGGCCAACATGCTGCCCGTACTGCTGCACCTCGGTCTGGTGTTGTGGCTGGGCATTTCCATCCCGGTGTTTCTCGCACACTGGCTGGATCGCGCCACCCAGTTAATTGCAGGAGCGCATTTATTATGAGCGGCTTTGACTGGTTAAGTGATCTGGTAGCACGCATGCATAATGAACATGTCCTGCTGCAAGAGGACACTGAGCAGACACTGCTACCTGCACATTCCCTGGCACTGGATGTCGAAGACTGGGGCAAGGCAGCGCGGGTCGCTGCCGACTTCGGATGCCGTTGGGCCGGGGTATGGGGCGACGCCCTAGACGAGCATATCGTGTTGCGCGCCTGCGTGGTATATCAAGGCGACTATCTGGTGTTGCGTACCGAGTTGCCGCTGACGCAACCGGTGTTACCCTCACACACGCCGTATTTCCCGGGCGCAGATCGCATGGAACGTCATCTGCAGGACATGCTCGGTATCGCATTTTCCGATCACCCGGACCCACGCCGCTGGACTCGTCATAAAGCCTGGCCCGATGACCGCTATCCTCTACGCCGTGATTTCTCCGTCGCTGGCTTGTCCCGTAAACGTACACTAGCAGACAGTGATTACGTCTTCGTGCCGGTTCTTGGCAACGGCGTCTATGAAGTCCCGGTGGGACCCGTACACGCCGGGATCATTGAGCCCGGGCATTTTCGTTTTCATGCAGTGGGGGAAGAAGTATTACGCCTGGAACAACGGCTCGGTTATGTGCACAAGGGCATAGAGAAGATTGCCGAAGGGCGTGATGCTAATGCCCTCGCGCGCCTGGCGGCACGCATCTCTGGTGACAGCACTGTCGCGCACTCCTGGGCCACGTGTATGGCGCTGGAACGTGCGCTGCAGATCACTGTACCACCCCGCGCGCTGGCAATGCGCGCCATTGCGGCCGAACGCGAACGCATTGCCAATCACCTCGGTGACATCGGGGCGATCTGTAACGATGTCGCCTTTAGCTTTGCCCAGATGCAATTCAGTCGCCTGCGGGAAGATTGTTTACGCACCAATCAGCAGGCCTTCGGTCATCGCCTGCTCATGGACTACGTGGTACCGGGAGGCGTGGCCGGCGATCTGGAACAGGCGGCACTCCTGCAATTGCAGACGCAGCATGACATGCTTGTGCAGGTGTTCAATCGCCTGCTCGCGATCCTCGACGATCAACCCTCACTGGATGATCGCCTGGCCGGAACCGGTATTCTGCACGCCGACAGCGCCAACCGTCTGGGTGTGCTCGGGTATGTCGGCAAGGCCAGCGCTCAGGACTACGATGTACGTCGTGATCATCGTTATGCACCATATGATCAGCACAATGTAGATTCACCGTGCCTGAACACGGGCGACGTCGCTGCCCGCCTGCAAATACGAACGATGGAAATCCAGCAGTCACTGACCCTGCTAACACAATTACTGAATCAACTACCTGATGGCCCAATCCAATCAGACTGGCACGTGGCCGGCGCCGGTGAAGGCATCGGTATCGTCGAGGGCTGGCGAGGTGAGATCATCAGTTATGTTCGCGTGGATGAGTCTGGCAAGGCGCAACGATTCTTTGCCCGTGATCCAAGTTGGTTCAGCTGGCCCGCACTGGAACAGCTCATTCATGGCAACATTATTGCCGACTTCCCGGTATGTAATAAATCCGTTAATGGATCATACAGTGGCCATGATCTGTAGGTAACACGTCATGCTCAGAATTCTTAACAGAATATTTAAGACCGGCACGCTCACCGAGCTTGCACCGCGCGACGATGAACTCGAGGCCCTGGGTATCACACTCAAACGTGAGATCAACCGGCGTTTTCGTGGCAGCCTTGCCATTCGTCAGGTAGATGCCGGTTCCTGTAATGGTTGCGAACTGGAAATACACGCGCTCAACAATCCCTACTACGACATCGAACGTTTCGGGATCCACTTTGTTGCCTCACCGCGCCATGCCGATGCCTTGCTGGTCACGGGACCGGTCTCACGCCACATGGAAACGGCACTGCGTCGTACCTGGCTGGCTACGCCCTCACCCAAGATCGTGATCGCCGCCGGTAGCTGTGCCTGTGACGGGGGTGAATTCGGGATTTCTTATGCCAGTTGTGGCGCGATAAACAACGTGATCCCTGTGGACATTAACATCCCGGGCTGCCCTCCTACGCCACTTGATTTACTTAAGGGGATCCTCGCTACCCTGCATCACAGCAAGGTAGATCGGGGCGATAGCAAATAAACCAACTATATTAAATTGTATAATTATGGTCTGATAGTGGTAGCAAATATTGTGCTATTTAATTGTTCAGGCTGCCCTGGTTTGTCCCAGGCGCGTAAACAAATTTGATACAAAAATACTTTGGACGGGACCTCATTTTTTAATCAAGCAAGAATAAAGCCATAGCGTAGTAGAATACACATTAATTTACAGTTAATGTGTGTAGATGACGTGCTTACTGTCCAAACCTGCACTAAATTTTATAGGTGTGCATATGTACTACTCAGTAATAACAAGTCGTCTACCCAATATACACACTTTCCGAGGCTAAATTGGATTCGCTAACTACCTCAGGCATGTTTGTGTTGGCAGGCATCTGTCTGTATGCAGCCTTGCATCATCTGAACGTTGCGTTTCGCCTATCTGGTAACCGGTCGCATCTGCTGTTTAGCGGATTGTGTCTGAGTGTCGTTATTTTGGTAATCGCCCAAACCCAGGCTTACCAGGCACGAGACATCGGTACTTTTATTAGTGCACTCAGATGGAATCTCAGCTTCATCCTCATTTCTTTTGGTCTGTTCCACTGGTTCATTGCTCAATGCACCAGCGTGCGTCCCAGAATCTTTTTGTTCACAATGAGTAGCATTTTTGCCGCTTTGCTCATCATCAATTTAATGGCACCGTATACCCTTCAATACCGTGAAGTGACTGGTCTGACTTCACTTCGCTTACCCTGGGGTGAAGTTATCCGCCAGCCCTCCGGACAAAACAGCCTGATGTTTTTCATCGGCTCCACCGCCATGTTAATCGACTTTATCTTTGCCATCTATGCCCTGATCGTCGCCTGGCGGCGCGATAAGCGCTACACCCTGCTGACAATGTTGGCGGCAATCGGAATCTTCCTGATTGCGGGTATAGAAGGCATCGCGGTGCGTACTGAAGCACTGCGCTTCGTTCACCTTGGCTGGTTCGGCTTTTTGTCGATGATCATCATCATGAGTGCGGCGCTAACGCGCGATACACAAAAACGCCTACGCGAATCGGAACGCCGCTTTCGTTCCCTGGTTGAACAGTCACCGCTCAGTATCCAGGTGCTCTCACCAGAAGGTTTCACCCGTCAGGTAAACCCGGCCTGGGAACAGTTATGGGGTAACAGGCTTGAACAGCTTGCTTCCTATAACATGCTTAAAGATCAACAGTTGATAGACAAAGGTATCATGCCTTACATCGAAAAGGCCTTTGCAGGTACCTCAACCGAGATCCCGCCAGTAATGTATAACCCCGGTGATAATCCCGCTGCACCCGGCCCTCAGCGCAGTCACTGGATACATTCCTATATTTATCCGATCAAGGATGAGGAAGGTGCTATTCGTGATGTCATCCTGATGCATGAAGATGTCACTGCGGAAAAACGGGTTGAGGATGCCGTGCGCCTGATTGCAGCGGGTGTCTCCTCTGCCGTCGGTGAACAGTTCTTCCAGCAACTGGTATTGAATCTGGCACAGGTCTTCGCTGCCGACTATGCCTTCATTGCATTACAGGATAAACATGAGTGGACTCGCCTGAATATGCTGGCTGTATGCGCAAAGGGCAAGATCACGAACGATCTGAATTTTTCCCTGGCCTGTGTTCCGTTTATGCGGATCCTGCAGGAAGGTACCTGTGTCTATCCGAGTAAAGTACAAGAACTGTTTCCCGAGGAATGTGCACTGACCGATACCGGCGTTCAGGCACTCATTGGTACCTCGATACACGAGAATGAACATCAGCGCGGTCTCCTGGTGGTAATGCACAGCGAACCCATCGAATATGTTGATCAGGCCAAGGAGATTCTCGATATCTTTGCCGTACGTATCGGAACAGAATTACACCGTCAACACACACAGGAACACATTCGCCGCCTCGCATACCAGGATTACCTTACCGGCCTTGCCAACCGCGCCCAACTCCATGAACACCTGACCAACACACTGCACCGCGTGAAACGGAATAACACTAAAGGCGCATTCATATTAATTGATCTTGATCACTTCAAGACAATCAATGATGCACTCGGTCACGATGTTGGCGATGAAGTACTGCGTGCGGTTGCCAAGCGCATTATCGAATCCTGCGATCAGGATACGTTCCTGGCCCGCCTGGGTGGTGATGAATTTGTTGCATTACTGGAATCACCGGCCAATATCGATATATTTCAGTTCCAGCAACAGGTCTTCAGTCTGGCGCAACACATCCTGTCGCAACTCACAAAACCGGTATTCGCCGGTGAACGCGCTTTTACGATTGGCGCCAGCATCGGCATTGTCTGCTTTCCAGAGGATAATCAAACCGACCTGGATGTGCTGCGTCACGCCGATATGGCGCTGTATCAGGCCAAGAGTAAGGGGCGCGGTATTATTCAGCTGTACTTATCTGACCTGGAAGTCGCCGCCACCAACCGTTTGCAGATCGAGGCGGGATTGCGTCATGCCGTTGAACACGATGAACTGGAGCTGTATTTCCAGCCACAGGTTAATGCACCTGGACAACTGCATGGTGCTGAAGTCCTGTTACGCTGGCACCACCCGGAACTGGGTGAGATCCCGCCCATGGATTATATTCCTGTCGCGGAAGATACCGGGCTGATTCATACTATCGGTACCTGGATATTTGAGCAGGCCTGTACCACCCTGACCCGCTGGATGCATGACGATGTGCCATTTCAGGGCTATTTATCGATTAACGTATCTCCCTGGCAATTTGCGCGTCCTGACTTTGTTTCCAAGCTGCAAGAGATCTTTCAAAAATATAACATTGATGCACACCGACTCATGCTGGAACTGACGGAGACGGCACTGTTATATGACCTGAGAGAGACCATAGAAAAACTCAAGGCCTTGCGGTTACTTGGACTACGCATTGCGCTGGATGATTTTGGTACTGGTTACTCATCACTGGCTTACCTGCGCGACCTGCCTATCGACCAGCTCAAGATCGACAAGAATTTCATCAGAGAGCTGACGACGACCGCGGAGCACCCCTTAGTCGAATCAATGATTGCAATCGGCAGGCATATGAAACTTACCGTAGTTGCCGAAGGCGTAGAGACAGAATCGCAGCGCGATAAATTGACAAAGATGGGCTGCGATCACTTTCAGGGCTTCCTGTTTTGCCGTCCGCTCCCCGAGCAGGATTTTTTGGCCTGGCTAAATCGTATCAGCAGCCGAGCCCTGCACAGAGGCTAGAACACGGAATTATTATGATCTGACACCGTGTTCAGTTTTGCTGATATCGGGGTTGTCCAGATTGTGCTTCACCAAACCAGAAAACGGTGCTCTTGTTCAGGAACTCGTCATACGGCATGTAATGCGAGCCATCACAGGAAAAAGTCAGGCTAACAATCCCGTTTAACAGATTGATCGAGGCCTGACGCAAGTAGATATTTTCATCTGCCAGGCGCAGGGTTCCAAAATTCTCCAGTATCGTGGCAATACTGTCTTGCGGGATACGCGCACCCACCGGATAATGCTGTGGCGGATACACCAGGCAAATATCCGGATCGGTAAGGGCCTCGTGATCCAGAATGCGATAGCGAAACGGATCTTCCGTCATCCAGAGCATGGCCTGGCCGCTGGAAAACTGGATCTGACACTGGAACACACCACGCTGGGTCAGCAACTCCTCCAGGATCGAAAAGGTCTGTTCCAGGTTATGATCCATCGGACTGTCAATACGTGTCTGTTGAAACAGCAGACTACGAATCGCGGGATCACCTTTGACCTGACGCCAAGTGTCCGGCTCGCGATATAACTCGGCAGTAACCGGCAGATCGCGCAAGTCAAAATCCGCACCGAGATAACCCAGCACCGTGTTGCCATCGCGGATCACCTGCAATGCAGTAAGGGAGGGACGATGGCCATACAGACTGATATACGCATCCGATAACAGGAAACCCCAGGCCGGTACGACTTCTTTCATGTAAGGTCGTTGTGAACGGTCCCGCCGAAAATGCCCGGGGTGAATACCGGTTCGATGCATGCTTTCAGTCAGCTGGACACCATTGGTATCGAGTACGTACATATACGCACATTGCGGTATGGCCTGAATGCCTTCGCGAAGTGTCTTTTCGAGTGCATCCCGGTTACCCCACAACCCGACACATTGCGCTGCCACCTTGTCCATCGGCTCTCTTAACATTCGTGCCAGTTCTTCGCGCTGCCGATAGATACTGTCTTTCCATGATTCGTTCATTGTTCTTGCTCCATCTGGACAACTACACCTTATCTTAATATTCTATCGGTCCCTGTCCGTAAAATTTTAATTAGCAACTTCCTCTCGTCTACATCTCTCGCCTAGATGACTCTATGTTACTACATTGGTTCCTGTTACAAGGATTATAGTTATTTATATAGTGAGGCGATCATCAGCTTGGGTGTGACTACAGTCACTGTTTTGTAAATTGATGGTGCATACTGTGATAATGTGCACACTACATTCTCGCAATATCATTTGTGCACCAGAGTATGCGCACTAATTTAGCAACACTGTGTTATTGAGTGTGACAAACTGGTGCGCAGTTCACTTTAGAAATTCATTTGTCGCACAATCATATGAATGGCAGGTGAACAGGCATGCAGATCGCCGACTGTCTACTTGACGGGTACATGAAAAGTCACTGTAGCCCGGATTGCACCGGCCTGTAAAACAGGGTAACGGCTACTGCAAATTCATCCAGCCTGACCTACAATGTAGCGGTCACGATCGAAAACAGCATTTTGTTAACATCTTAGGTTCCTGCAATAAACGAAACACCACCAATGCCAGCCAAAGCCCTGACCATCAGTCGTATTGCCAACATCGCCGGTATCGGTGTGGAAACGATTCGCTACTACCAGCGGATTGGTCTTATCGACGAACCAGCCAAACCCGCCAGCGGCTACCGTGTGTATCATGAGAGTATATTAGCCCGCCTGAAGTTCATTCAGCGCGCCAAGGAACTGGGCTTCACTCTGGCCGAAATCCAGGAGTTGTTGTCACTCGATAGCAGCGCCTGTGAACAGACCCGGGAACTGGCACAACGCAAGCAGGAAATTATCCAGCAAAAGATCACCGACCTGCAGGCCATGGCTACGGTACTCAATGAGTTACTTGAGGCCTGCCACAACAATCCCGCCCACAGCGGCTGCCCCATCATCGACATCCTGTCCCGCGACTGAATTCCACTTGACTCCGTACTTAGGTACGGAGTTTAAGCTCATATCCTATGCTGGCTCCAAAGGGTACAAGAATGTTGTTTACCCGTTTGACCGGCGGCATCGGTGCCATCGTCTCTGCCATGGGCTGCAGTATGTGCTTTCCCGGCATCACGCAGCTGCACAGTACAATAAAAAGGATAATTTCCAAATCGGGGGGAGGGATTTTTTTATGAATAATGACGTAACCCTGGAATCAACCATCACCTGTCCACAATGTGGTCATAAAAAGGCCGAGACCATGCTGACCGATGCCTGTCAGTGGTTTTACGAGTGTGAACACTGTCATGCGATATTGAAACCACAGCATGGCGATTGCTGCGTGTTCTGCTCCTATGGCACCGTCAAGTGTCCACCAATACAACAGCAACAGGCTTGTTGTTCAGGCTGAATAATCCCGCTCAAACGAAACGATTTCGGCTAAGATACCCTCATCCCAAGGAGTGTAACCATGGCCAAGCTCGTCACCCATACTGGCAGTTGTCATTGCGGCGCAGTGAGTTTTGAAGTGGATGCCCCGGCGGAGCTCGAGGTATCGGAGTGCAACTGCTCCATCTGCTCACGCAGCGCCTACCTGCACCTGATCGTGCCGCGGTCGCGTTTTCGCCTGTTGTCGGGTGAAGACAACCTTAGCACCTACACCTTCGATACCCACGAGGCCAAACACCTGTTTTGCAAAACCTGCGGGATTAAATCGTTTTATATACCGCGCTCCCACCCGGACGGCGTCAGCGTCAATGTCCATTGTCTGAATGAGACAACGATCAAGTCAATGCAGTTGGAATTCTTCGACGGCAAGAACTGGGAGCAGAACATCGACCAGCTCAAACCGCTCGATGAAGTTTGACCATTGTTATTTACGTGCCAGGCAAATCGCCCGTATCGGTGCCGGGTAACCTTCCACGGTTTTGCCTGAATCCTTTGGGTCGAGATAATCGCTTAGGGATTGAAACTGCATCCAATCGGTACACCGTTGTTCTTCAGTTGTGGTGACGGTGACATCCACGCAACGCACATCCCGGAAACCACTTTGTTGTATCCAGTCAAGCAAGGTCGGGACACTGGGAATCGACCAGACGTTACGCATCTGGGCATAACGCCCCTCCGGCACCAGCACTTCACCCTGGTGCTCATCAATCACCAGCGTTTCCATTACCAACTCCCCACCGTCACGCAAACAGTTTTTTAATTCCAATAAGTGTTGCTGTGGGTCCCGGCGGTGATAGAGCAGGCCCATGGAAAACACCGTGTCAAAACAGTTCATGTCATTCGGCAGGTCTTCCATCGCTAATGGCAAAACCTGCACCTGTGGGTCCTGAATGAAATGCTGCAGTGCCTGATATTGCATAACAAACAACAAGGTCGGATCGATACCAAGAACAAAGCGTGCCCCGGCACCACGCATACGCAAGCAGTGATACCCACTGCCACAGCCGATATCCAGGACATTGCGGTTGTTCAAAGGTAAAATGTGATCCTTGAGCCGGTCCCACTTCCAGTCCGAACGCCACTCGGTGTCGATGTAGAGGCCAAACAGATCGAACGGGCCTTTACGCCAGGGGTGCAACTGGCGCAGGCTGTGTTCCAGTTGCGTGCGTTGCTCATCAGTCAGATCGCTCACCCGCCCCACGTGCACCGCCGAGGCATTCAGATCAATCCGGGACGGGATCACATTCGGTAACTGTTGCAGCGCAGCCTGCCACTTGCGCATATCACCGTGAAATCCGGGGTCCTGGCGCAGCTGTAACAGGGCATGCAGTTGTGGCAGCCAGTGTTCAAGGCCAAGCGCACGCAAGTGATTATCAAGATCGGATTCGAACAAGGTCTATTGGTTTATTTGATCGCACACAGTGCGGCGAAGTTAAAACACTGAAACCAGGGAAAGACCTGCTGAAAGCCGGCCTGAAGCAGACGATCACGATGTGCCTCCAAAGTATCCGGTATCAGCACTCTTTCCAATGCCGTGCGTTTCTGGCTGATCTCCAGTTCACTGTAACCATTGGCCTTTTTGAAATCCAGGTGCAGGGTTTCTTCGAATTGTTGTTGTGCCGGATCCGCAAACACGATCTTGTCGGCGATCATCAGGGCACCGCCACTGTTGAGCCCGTGAAAGATCTTTTCCAGCAAGGCCAGTCGCTGCTCCGGCTCGATGAATTGCAGGGTAAAGTTAATCACCACCAGGGAAGCATTGTGGATGTCGATATCGCGAATATCCGCGCAGTGCACCTTCACCGCCGCCACGGAAGTATCCTTGTCCAGATTGGCGCGACACTGCTCTACCATGACCTCGGCGTTATCCACCGCGATAATGCGGCAACCCGGTTGCGTGATGTAGCGGCGCATGGCCAGTGTCGCCGCACCCAGGGAACAGCCCAGGTCATAAATGTTCGAATTGGCCTGCGCATAACGTTCGGCAAACAGACCCAGCAAGGGAATGATGGTGTCGTAACCAGGCACCGAACGTCGAATCATGTCCGGGAACACGGCCGCCACCTGTTCGTCAAAGCGAAAGTCGACGATCATATCGTGTGGTCTGGCGTAGATTTGATCCCTGTCTTTACTCACCCTTTCACTCTCACTCTCGCTGCGTTAAAGGAGGTGACGCAGGTCATGATGAATAAAACCCGGTACAACACCGTCATACTGCTTGCTGCACGCCATGACCTTAAACTGCTCTCCCATCTCGGTGTCCAGGGTCAGCTGTTTGATCTCGGTAGCCATGGCCAGCCGCTGTGCTTCATCCAGGTTATCCTGCGCATCCGTCTCGAGCACGCCCATGTTCAATAAAAAATGGCCCTGGGTGGTAAAACCGCTGATCTCCATCCCACCTTCCAGGGCGGCATCGGCCATGGCGGTAAAATCGATGTGCGCAGTAATATCCTGCAACCCGGGCAGGATCAGCGGATCGGGATGGGCACGGTGTTGATAATGACACATCAGGGTACCGGCACTGCGTTGGGCGTGGTAATACGCGCTGCGTGGATAGCCGTAGTCGATCAACAAGACCACCCCTTGCTGCAGTTTTTTACCAAGAGTGCGCAGCCAGTCTTCGGCCATGAAATTGACTTCAGAAAGATAATTGTCGGCTTCAGCGATGCTGGTCTGTTCGCGCAAGGTCGCAATGCGATCGATCAGGCGCACATCTCCCAGGACCTTGTCGCGATAACACAATAGACCATCGCACCAGGCGACGTACTGTTCGAATAACTTTTGGCCCCTAATGCGAAAGCGCCGCACCGGCATGGCATCCAGCAGTTCATTGGCAATGACGACACCAGCAAAGCCGTCCGGGAGATCGTCGAGCCATTGCACTCGCTCCAGCATCTGTGGACATAACTGACTGATGGTCTCGCGCTGGCGTTGACGCAACTCACTGCTCACTTCCAGAATCCAGTAGTGTACTGGTGTTGCATCCTGATGCTGTAACTGTTGCAGGATATGCGCGGCGAGTTTTCCACTGCCGGCACCAACCTCCAGGATCGTGTTGCCTGTTCCGACCTGCAAGGCAAATCGCGCCAGGCAACGGGCAAACAACGGTGAGACTTCCGGCGCCGTAATGAAATCGCCATTGGCGCCAAACTTCTGGGTACCGCAGCGATAGTAACCCAGTTCCGGCTGGTATAACGCCGCCTGCATGTACTGCTCGAAACTGATTGCGCCCCCCTGCGCCGAAATCTGTGTCTGTAATTTCTTCAACAGACGCAGGCTGTGGGCATGGGCTTCACTACTGGGGCTGGGCAGCTCATCCGGACGTGGACGTTGAATCGCCGAGGGTGATTTGGGACGCGACATACAGGCCGTGTTTTGCTATGAAATATGGGTTACAGTTGCGCTTCGATGCATGGCAGGTCAGTAAGGATATCACAGAATGGTAGACAATAAGGTTGTTCTCATTACCGGCGCAGCACACCGTATTGGCGCCACCACCGCAAGATTCCTGCATGAGGCAGGGTTTAATATCATCCTGCACTACCTCAGTTCCCGCTCGCCGGCCCAGGCCCTGCAGAAAGAACTCAATGAACAGCGTGAAAACTCGGTAGTGATCGTGCAGGCCGACCTCTTGGCCAATAACGCCCTGACCGCACTGGTCAAGGAGGCCTACAATGCCTGGCAACGGCTGGATGTCCTTGTCAACAATGCCTCGACCTTTTACCGGACACCTATCGGCAGCGCCAATGACCAACACTGGGATGATCTGTTCGGCACCAACGTCAAGGCGCCGTTCTTCCTGGCGCAGGCTGCCGCGCCATTCCTGCGCAAGACCCACGGCTGCATCATCAACATGGTCGACATCCATGCTCGCCGACCATTAAAAGAGTACTCCATCTACAGCATGGCCAAGGCTGCACTGGAAACCATGACCAAAGCCCTCGCTCGCGAACTCGGCCCCGAGATCCGCGTCAACGGCGTCGCCCCCGGTGCGATCCTGTGGCCGGACGACCTGGATGAAGTCACCAAGCAACGCATCGTGTCCAAGACCTTTTTAAAACGCAAAGGCGAACCCGAAGACATCGCCAAAGCCATCCGCTTCATCATCGAGGACGCGCCGTATATGACCGGGCAGATTTTGTCGATTGATGGCGGACGTTCATTGAGCGGTTAACTATTTAGGTGCTGATATTCACCACTATCAACATCACATTTTAAAGTAGGGGAATATGCAAGCAAGAAAACTCACCTCCACGTTCCTGTTAATCATTGCGCTGCTGTTGGCAATCCACAGCGCGCACGCAGAACCCCGGGTAAGACCTGACACCTGGGCCAGACCCATCATCGGCACGCACTTATCGAATCTGTACCAGGTGGATAAAGGCATCTACCGCTCCAAACAACCTGACGAAGAAGATGTGGGTGATCTTCAGTCACTCGGTATTAAACAAATCCTGAATCTTCGGGAATACCATGAAGATAGCGGCGAGGTCGGCAAATCGCATTTTATTCTTAGCCGGATTCCAATGAATACCGGGAAAGTCACACAAGCACAGCTGGTGCAGGCCTTACGGATTATTCAACACCGCAAAGGCCCCATCCTGATTCATTGCTGGCACGGTTCCGACCGCACCGGCACGACGATTGCCGCGTATAGAATTATTTTCAACCACTGGACCAAGGCACAGGCGCTGGATGAAATGATCCATGGTGGCTATGGCTATCACGCGCGCTTTTATCCAAACCTGGTTGAACTGGTAAAGAATCTGGATGTTCAAAAAATGCGGGGAGAGCTGGGATTAGAGAAGAAGTAACTCACCAACGCGCCAGCAACTACGTATTAACATACAAAAAAATTAGGACTGCATATTACAACATAACATCCCCTTGTAATTAGGAAGTTAATCGGTCATAAGGTATTCATAATGAAAAACAAAACCCAGCCACATAAGAAAACGTCGGCGTGTTATGTCGCGTTTCGGCAACCTATATATAGTTATTGTTGCAATAGATGGCCTGTAAGGAAAAGCTAAGGCGAGAACCTGTCGGAATATACTGACAACATCAAACAAAGCAGACTGACAGACAAGCGCAAAAAAACATGATAAGTAAAGTGAAGTAAAACGAGCGCCGTTTAAACGGGTTACGAGTTTAAAACGGACGCTATTTTACTTCGCTTTAGCTTACAAATTGATTTTAAGGGGTGTCGCCCGTATGAAGTGCTATATTCAGCGAAGTTACGACAGAAGCCAAGCCGGACGGTTGCGTGACAGCCCATCTATGCAAAATAACAATTCGGTACAGGTGTCGCATGAGAGGATGGTTGGACTTCGTGCTGACAATATTGCGTGCGCACCTGACCTCAGTCGTTATGCTTTTTAAGAAATGAAAAGTGGCAAACAAAGAAGATTGGAGATAAGGGCCAAACGCATAGCGAAGGCCAGTAAAAAGTATAAACGAAAAAAAACGCGAAGTATTCATGAGCCACTAGCCGCAGATAAATCAAAACTTAGGTCGCCCTCATGTTTGCCGAGATTTCCTGATTTTTACTATGACAAAGAGTTTCAATGTAGAGATTGTGGCAAAATTGAAATATGGACACCTCAGCAACAAAAATGGTGGTATGAAGTAGCAGGCGGAAATATTGAAACAACTGCCCTTCGTTGTCGTCCTTGTCGTTTAAAAGAACGATTGCGAAAGGCTGAGGCTCGGCGCATACATCTTGAAGGTCTTGAGAGAAAACATGCAATTAAAGCATAAAAATATATATCGAGACAGAGGGTCTCGATAATTCAACTGTTGGGCGTCAATATGATCAAGCGAGAGATAGTTATCACCGCAATAATTTCACTATTGGTAGGTCTCGCTGCGGGTAGTTACGTTGCGTCTCGATATTGGTTAAATTTCAACGCCCAGTTTGTTTTGCAAGGTGAAATTACAAGAGTAGAAGCAGGTATCACTACAAAGATCGCTGTACTTAATCGTATCAGGGGTAAGAATGATAAAGAGGCGATAAAAATACTCGAAATGCTTTTGGATGATGATTTCATGACCGCTGGCACTCTTGTTAAAGAAGGGCATGCTTTAAATCCCAAAGTTATAAGCGCAGTAGCATCAGAAATTAGGGAGAGGAAAGTATCTGGTTATGAGCCTACTGATCCAAACACACGTGCTTTTGTGCAAGATATGATAAATATATTAATCAAGGGCACATACTCAAATGGCGCCCAACAAGGCGCCCCAGTGGTCGCGCAAAAAGCTGCGCGCCCCTGAGCTAACACGTTAGCGAGAATTCTGGCCACTGAGCCACACTCAATTCAATTACGACTCGACCTTCCAGATCTTCTGCTTGCCCTTATCAAACTGCTGCCACAGTTGCGCCATGTTCTGGTGCTCGGTGGGATGCATGAGATCCGGGGCAATCTCGGCGAGAGGGAAGAGCACGAAGGCATTGAACAGGATTTCTTCGCGCGGGACATGGATGCCATCGCGCTGGCAAATTTCGTCATCGTACAGCAACAGGTCGAGGTCGATGGTGCGTGAGGAAAATTTCGGCCCGTGGCGATCGCGACCGTGACGGGCTTCGATCTCGTGCAGGCAATCGCTAACCTGATGAATCGTTTTGTCAGTCTGCGCGCTGACCACCAGATTGAGGAAATTATCGCCATCGAAGCCGACGGCCTGGCTCTCGTACAGCGAGGACTGGCGCAGGTCACTGAAACATTCGCGCAGGTCCGCCAGGGCCAGATCGACGTGGGTCCTGGGATCGATATTGCTACCGATACTTATATATATAGTGTGCATGAGGACCGGGTCAGTTAGTGCGCGTGCCCCGCTCGATGATGATGCCGACATCGCGCGCATAGCGCACGGCCCCGACCTTGTTCAGCTTCAGGCGCAGCCAGGGTACGGTGAACTCATCAAGGATCAATTGCGCCACGCGCTCGGCCAGGGTTTCCACCAGCTGGAATTGACTGGTTTCCACAAACTCAATGACCCGCTTGGCCACGGCCTTGTAGTTCAGCGTATCTTCAATGCTGTCACTGGCGGCTGCCTTGCGAATGTCTGTACCCATTTCAAAATCAAACACAACCGTCTGCTTGATGCGGCGTTCCCAATCGTAAATGCCAATGACGGTATCAACCCGTAAGTCATTGAGAAAAATAATATCCATTGTGATTCTACTGACGAAGATCCAGGTCGTGACTATACCCCACTTGTCTAAGCGATGACATCCACATAGACTGCACACCTGCGCGATTCTGCCAAGAGTTAACGTATGACCAGCATTGAAATCATTTTTATTGTTTGCGCCTACCTCATCGGTTCGGTCTCGTCGGCCATCATTGTCTGTAAATTGATGCGCCTGCCGGATCCGCGTAGTACCGGCTCGGGAAATCCGGGTGCCACCAATGTCCTGCGCGTGGGTGGCAAAAAGGCTGCTGCCATCACCCTGGTCGGTGACGTGCTGAAAGGACTGTTGCCGGTACTGGTCGCCAAGCTTTTACATGTCAGCGACCTGACCCTGGCTTTGGTTGGTTTTGCTGCGTTTATCGGGCATCTGTTCCCGCTGTTTTTTGGATTAAAAGGCGGCAAGGGTGTGGCCACAATGCTGGGGGTAATGTTTGGTTTTCACTGGGCTGTTGGCCTGGCCACAGCACTCACCTGGTTGATTGTTGCCAAGGTGTTCAAGATCTCTTCGCTCTCCGCCTTAATTGCTACCGCGCTGGCACCGTTTTATGTGTTATTGATCATGGGCAGCAACAAACCCCTGATCATTGCCACTGCCGTCATGACCCTGATCCTGTTCTGGCGCCACCGCAGCAATATCCAAAACCTGTTATCCGGTAAGGAAGGGCGCATCGGAAAATCCTCGTAACCGCAACCGGCGGTGCACAGTAAAACCCCTGTCTAAGATACGCACACGCATCGCGCTGTCTGTTTAATCCTTACAATTCATTCGTGTATTAGCAATTCAGCATATTTCTTATTGGATTCTCGTTCTTCTTGATCCAGATCAAACCCCATTCAGTAAATTCATTATCCAGATCAATTGCCGCTGCATTGGCAGAATTACAATAAGTTGTAAAAGCAGTTCAGCAAGGAAAATGCGATGGGAGATGTGTTTCAGTACGCCGATGAACTGGGTCCACTTAAAATTATTCATGTGCATGAACCCTCAATCAAATTGAAGGCAATCCTGGTTGTCGACAATATTGCCAAGGGGCCCTCTATCGGCGGCATGCGCATGGCCGAGGACGTGAGTACCGAGGAGTGTTTTCGTCTTGCCCGTGCCATGAGTTTTAAAAATGCCGCCGCCGGTCTGCCCCATGGCGGCGGCAAGATTGTGATCTTTGGCGATCCAAAAATGCCCAAACCGGATAAGCAACAGATCCTACGTGGCCTGGCCAATGCACTGCGTACCGAAACCACTTACATCTTTGCCCCGGATATGGGCACCGACGAGGAA
>JBECKZ010000252.1:0-7896 GCA_040235555.1 Thiohalomonadales bacterium
CACCAGGGCAGACCCTCTACGCCGGATTTGCCTTTAAGAATTTTTACGAGCCCAGTACCAACCTGATCGCACGCCTGAAGGATGCGAATAGCGAGCAACTGTATGACGAACAGGTGGTGCAGGTCAGCGGGCGAAAAGGAGAAGGCTTTTTTGCCTTGCGTCTGCCCAACCCGGGCAGCAGTGACGGCAACTATAGTGTTGAGCTGTATATGAGCAAGGTGCGGATACTGAAAGCCAGGCTGTCTGGTCTACAGTAACCAACCCACATGTGACAAATAAAAACGGCCAGGATGCCTTACTGCATCCCGGCCGCAACTACCATGGCAGAAATGGTAAAAATTTTCGCTGGTGATTAGACGCAGCCGGTTGGCTTGGGCAGACCACCGTACTTGGTAATCGGTTTCATCGGGCCGGTCATCCACATCTGGAACATGGCCTTCTGGTCTTCACCAACATACTTGGCAAATTTGCGAATCGGTGGCACCACGCCGTTGTCATCAAAATATTCACGCGCCTTGAGGATATGATCCCACTTCGTCTCATCCAGCTCGACCCCATCCGCTTCGGCCATCGCCTTGGCAATCTCGGGGGTCCAGGTGGTCATGTCGGTGAGATAACCGTCACCGTCACGTTCAGGTAAATCCATAACTGACTCCTTGAAGTCTCTAGTAAATCAAACGGTTGCCCAGTAATAACTGAGAAAAACTCTCAGTATTTAACTATTTCCGAGTAATTTTGTCAACTAATCAGACAAACACGAGCAGTCCAAGTTCCCATTACCTTGCACAGTTCACAGTGTGACAGTGGATTTGCTATGCTGGTCACCCTTTTTCCTCACCGCTGTAGTTGGACATCGATGAATCGCCCAGCAAACGTAATCAATACCCCCACACCGACGTATTTACAGGCCTTTCGCGGCAGCTTCACCAATTTACTCAGATGGCATGACCTCGATGCCTTCTGGCTGGTGCTGGACAAGCTGGCCGACGCCAACTGGTACATCTATGCCATTGGAGAAGCGGTACCCACGTCACCGGTCACGGCAGAACAGGTACGGACCTTTATCCGTGAAATCGACAAATTACTCCGGGAGGAACACGAGGAAGATTACTGCGGTATCGTCTATGTAGACAACAAGACCAATCCGAGTTTTATCAAGATTTATGACCCGAACAACCTGGGCGTGACCTGCGGCTATAGTGAGAATCCGCCACTGCCGGGTTGGGTCCTCTCACTCATGCCCCCCGTCGAACTCAATGAGCAGACCTTCCTGCCACAAAATCGCCGGCGCTGGTGGCAACGGCTCTTCGCCTGATTAGTAGTTACCGCGAAAATACGTTGCCAGATCCGCATTGGGATCGAGACGATAGCCGACCGAGACCGCTGACATAAACAAGGTCCACAACGCACCCTTGTCGGTGCCCCCGTCATCGTCAAGATTCGCGCCCACGGCAATGTCCAGATTGCCATCACCATCGAGATCACCCAGCCCTGTAATGGCCTGGCCAAACTGTTCACCATCGGTCAGGGTATCGGGAAAGTTACCAGCATTTTGTGAGATCTGTGAAGACGAGATCACTTCACCCAGTTTGGTTAAAAACAAAATATAGACAGCACCGCGATCCGGTCCGCCGTCGTCACTCTGATTGGCCCCCACGGCCAGTTCATCGCGGCCATCGTTATTGAGATCACCGATGTCAGCCAGGGCGCTGCCAAAGTGATCGCCGTCAGCCAACAGCGCATCGAACTGACCAGAGAGTTGTGAAATCTTTTGTGCGCGCTTGACCGTACCATCGCTTTGCATAAACAGGATCCAGACGGCGCCGCGATCCGTGCCACCATCATCATCACCACTGGCACCCACAGCAATATCCACCACCCCGTCACCATCGAGATCACCAACACCGGCAACGGCACTGCCAAAGTGATCACCGGTATGCAAGACGCCGGTAAAATTACCTGCAATCGATGAAATCTTTTGCTGTGCCTGCACCGTGCCGTCGTAATTCATCAACAGGATATATACCGCACCACGATCCGTGCTGCCATCGTCATCGCCACTGGCGCCAACCGCAATATCGACTATCCCGTCACCGTTCAGGTCTCCAATCCTGGCCACGGCTTCGCCAAAGTGATCATTATCCTGCAGGGTACCTGTAAACCCGCCGGTGAGTTCGGCAATCTTTTGCTGATGATTTACAGTGCCATCGGTGTTGAGAAATAACACCCATAGCGCACCACGATCAGTACCATTGCCATCATCTCCGGGGGCCCCGGCTACCAGGTCCGGCACGCTATCACCGTCCAAATCCCCCAACGACGCAACCGCACTGCCAAAGTGGTCGCCATCGTTAAGCGTACCAGTAAAACCATTCAGTCCATCCACCAGTTTCAACTCACTTTGCGCCTGACCGGTTTTATCCAGTGACAGGATCCAGAGTGCACCGCGATCGGTGCCGTTTTGATCGTCATAGGGTGCGCCCACAGCCAGATCCGGATTGCCATCCAGATTCAGGTCGCCCAGGTTCGCCAAGGCTGCCCCAAACTGATCGCCGGATTTCAAGGTCTGTGTAAAATTGCCGTTAGTCTCGGAAATCTTTTGCGCGCTGCTCACTTCTGTTGAATAGGTCTGAGTACAACCACTGAGGACAATACCAAGGCCCAGTACACAGGCCGGTAGTTTTAGATGCTGAAGTAAAGACATGAAGTGAATCCCTATTCCATTGCTATTCACTGATGAAGCAGATTAACTATAGGCAAAGATGGCGCGCAACACTATATTTTACCGACTCGATGGACCAGCTTTTATCACCTGGTCACACGATTAAGTTCAGGTTCATCTAGCTTCGCTATACTTTATTGAAAATTTAGCCATATCGAGGTATCTCATGCCGCATACGACGTTTGCCCGAATTCTTCAAATTGTGCTCGCCATAACTGTCACGCTTGGCCTCAGCAGTTGTGCCGTGTATGACAGGCCCTATGGCCCAGGCTATGTCCGGCAAGTCCCCCCTGCGACTGGAGTGGTGTATTACGATTACTGGTATTACCCCGAGGCGCAGGTATATTTTGATGTGAATCGCCACATCTATTTTTATTTCACCAATCAGCACTGGGTGGAGACACGGGTATTACCAACATACTGGCGAAGCAAACTACACAGTTACGTGCCCATCCATTCACGCTATCAACGCCCGTATATAGAAAACAAGGACCACAGCCGCAAGTATCCACCACGTAATCGCTACGA
This sequence comes from Thiohalomonadales bacterium, assembly GCA_040235555.1. Classification (GTDB taxonomy): domain Bacteria; phylum Pseudomonadota; class Gammaproteobacteria; order UBA6429; family Thiohalophilaceae; genus RI-92. Next base: position 3,251 of record JBECKZ010000252.1, read on the forward strand.
GCAGCGAAATGACCAGCGCTATCGTAACGACCGCTATCCGAATCGCTACCAGGAGATGCCGCGCACGGAACCACAACGCTATCGCGAACAAGACCGCTACGAGCAGCGAAATGACCAGCGCTATCGTAACGACCGCTATCCGAATCGCTACCAGGAGATGCCACTCAAGGAACCGCCGCGCGCTTCACAGCCAGCCCAACCACAACATGAACGTGATAACTACAGACAGCCCCATTCCGGCTCCAACGTAAAATCACCCGTGCGCCAACGCTACCAGGAAACACCGCGCGGGAATGCAATTAACGGCGTGAAGGGCAAACTCCCTATCAAGGAAAAGGCAATAGACAAGAAAGTCGATAAGAACAAAAAATCCAAACACGCAAAGGATAAGGACCAACAGGATGATAGTGATCAGAACAGGAGGCGCCGCGACGATCGCAATTAAGATCCTGCCATCTGACATCGTGAACACACGCGGGCGCCATACGGCGCCCGTTCATTCATATGCGAAGATCGATCAAGGATCGTAGCCCAGCATTGGTGCCAACCAACGCTCCGCCTCTTCCACACTCATACTCTTGCGACGGGCGTAATCTTCCACCTGGTCCTTGTCGATTTTACCCACGGCGAAATAACGCGCTTGTGGATGACTGAAGTACCAGCCGCTCACGGTAGCCGCCGGCCACATGGCAAAACTCTCAGTGAGTAGGGCCTCACAGTTTTTCTCGGCATCGAGCAATAGCCACAACGTGGCTTTCTCGGTGTGCTCGGGACAGGCCGGATAACCCGGCGCCGGACGTATCCCCTGATAATCCTCTTTAATCAAGGCTTCATTATCGAAGCTGTTGTCGTCATGCCCGCGGTTGGCCGACCAAGTGCCTGTTTCAAATCCCCAGTTCAGGTGGCGTACACGATCGTGCATATATTCGGCAAAGGCCTCGGCCAGACGATCCGCCAGCGCCTTGACCATGATCGCCTGATCCACATGATGCAGGACGTCAAAATGTTTGGCCTTGTCTTCTGCACCATGAATCGTTACGACAAACGCCCCGATGTAATCCTGCTTGCCACTTTCCTTGGGCGCAATGAAATCGCTCAGACAACGATTTGGCTTGTCATCCGGCCGTGGTGTCTGCTGGCGCAGGTGATGTAAGGTGGTGACGACCTTGTTGCGTTTATCGTTTTTGTATACCTCGATGTCGTCATCGTTCACCTGATTGGCAGGGAACACTCCGATAACTGCTTGTGCCTTTAACCAGTGCTGCTCGATGATTTCCGTCAGCATCTTCTGGGCATCCTCGAACAGCAGTCGCGCCTGTTCCCCCTTGTCCGGGTCGTCAAGGATCTTGGGATAACTGCCTTTCATCTCCCAGGTGTGGAAGAACGGCGTCCAGTCGATATAGGGCACCAGAAACTGCAGGGGCACATCATCGAAGATTTGCAGGCCCAATTGTTTTGGCACAGGCGGAGTGTAATCGCCCCAGTCGATCTTGACCTTGTTATGGCGGGCATCGGCCAGGCTCAGGAAGGCCGTACGTGTGCGTTTATCGGCATGACTGGTACGAACACGATCATAATCGGCACGCACCTCGGCGATAAACTTGTCGCGGCTTTCCTTGCTCAACAGATTCTGTGCCACACTCACTGCACGCGAGGCATCCTTCACCCACACCGTGGCGCCATGATAGTTGTGTTCGATCTTGACCGCGGTATGCGCCTTGGAGGTTGTCGCACCCCCGATCATCAAGGGCATCTCATATCCAAGGCGCCCCATCTCCTTGGCCACGTGTACCATCTCATCCAGTGATGGCGTGATCAAACCACTCAGGCCAATGATATCGACCTGCTCACTCTTCGCCTTTTCCAGGATTTCACTGGCCGCCACCATCACACCGAGGTCGACAATTTCAAAATTGTTGCACTGCAACACCACGCCAACGATGTTCTTACCGATGTCATGGACATCGCCTTTCACTGTCGCCATCAGGATCTTGCCGGCGGAACGCGCACCTTCGGATTTTTCCGCCTCTATATACGGTATCAAATGGGCCACTGCCTTTTTCATCACCCGCGCACTCTTGACCACCTGCGGCAGAAACATCTTGCCGGCACCGAACAGATCACCCACGACATTCATGCCGTCCATCAATGGCCCTTCGATCACCTGGATCGGGCGATCAAACTGCTGGCGCGCCTCTTCTGTGTCTTCCACTACGAAGGTATCGATGCCTTTAACCAGGGCATGCTCCAGGCGCCTGGCCACTGGCCAGCCACGCCACTCCGCGTCCTCTTTCCTGGCTCCACCGCTGCCATCGCCTTTGTATTGATCGGCAATCGCGAGCAGGCGTTCGGTGGCATCGGCCCGGCGGTTGAGCACCACGTCTTCCACCGCCTCGCGTAACTCCACCGGTACGTCGTCGTAGACTGCCAGCTGCCCGGCATTAACGATGCCCATGTCCATTCCTGCCTGGATTGCGTGATATAAAAACACTGCATGGATCGCTTCACGTACCGGATTGTTGCCGCGAAATGAGAACGACACATTACTCACGCCACCGCTGACCATGGCGTGCGGCAGGTTCTGTTTGATCCAGCGCGTAGCCTCGATGAAATCGACACCGTAGTTGTTGTGTTCTTCGATACCCGTAGCCACCGCGAAGATGTTCGGATCGAAAATGATATCCTGCGGCGGGAAGCTGACCTGCTCGGTCAGAATCTTGTAAGCACGTGCGCAAATATCGATCTTGCGTTGATAGGTATCTGCCTGGCCTTGCTCATCGAAAGCCATGACGATCACGGCCGCACCATAACGCCGGCACAGGATCGCATGCTCAATAAATTTTGCCTCGCCTTCTTTCATGCTGATGGAATTGACGATGCCCTTGCCCGGCAGACACTTGAGCCCGGCCTCGATGATCTCCCACTTGGAGGAATCGAGCATGACCGGCACCTTGGTAATGTCACGCTCACCCACGATCAACCGCAGGAAGGTCACCATCGCCTCCACACCGTCGAGCATGCCCTCGTCCATGTTGATGTCGATGATCTGAGCGCCGTTATCCACCTGCTGGCGCGCCACGTCGATGGCCTTGTCGTACTGACCATCAATGATCAACCGCTTGAATACTGCCGAGCCCGTAACATTGGTACGCTCACCCACATTCACAAACAACGAATCCTTGCTGATGTTGCACGGCTCGAAACCACTCAGGCGTGTGGTGTAATCCTTCTTATGCACCTTGCGCGGTTTGTACTTGGCCGCCGCCTGCGCGATTAACTTGATGTGATCCGGCGTCGTGCCACAGCAGCCACCGATGATGTTGACGAAGCCTTCTTTCAACCACGGCTCGATCTCTTCGATCATGTCCTGCGGGGTTAGGTCATAGCCGCCAAACTGGTTGGGCAGACCGGCATTGGGATGCGCGCTGACATAGGTGTCACAATAACCGGACAGCTCTTCTATATGCGCACGCAATTGTTTGGGTCCGAGGGCACAGTTAAAACCAAAACTGATAGGCTCGACATGGCGCAGAGAATTCCAGAAAGCCTCTGGCGTCTGACCGATCAGCGTGCCGCCGGCCTCATCGGTGATAGTGCCCGAGATCATGACTGGCCGACGGGTGCCAAAGGTATCGAATACCTGCTCCAGGGCAAAGATCGCCGCTTTGGCATTGAGCGTATCGAAAATGGTTTCGATCAGGATCAAATCTGCGCCACCATTGATCAAACCTCTCGCAGCTTCACTGTAGTCGCGCACCAGGTCATCGAAGGTGATATCGCGCTTGGCCGGATCTTCGGCATCGGTGCCGAGTGATGACATCTTGCGTGTTGGCCCGAGTACACCGGCGACGAAGCGCGGCTTGTCATCCGAGGAAAATTCACTCGCGACCTCACGCGCCAATTTCGCCGCCTCCTCATTAATTTCATAGGCAAGCTGACCCAGGCCATACTGCTCCAGATCATGTGCAGTTGCATTGAAGGTGTTGGTCTCGATGATATCGGCGCCGGCCATCAGGTAGGCGGCATGGATGTCCTTGATGATCTTGGGCTGGGTAATCACCAGCAGATCATTCAGACCCTTGAGTTCATATTTCCAGCCGCGATACCGGCGTCCACGGTAATCGTGTTCATCCAGTTTATGGCGCTGGACCATGGTGCCCATCGCCCCATCGAGGATCAGGATACGTTGTTTGAGTAATTCTTCGAACTGGCTCATACGGTCATACTTGTTTTCATTCACGTGGGCGGGGGAGTGTAGCACGGCACGTCCAATAGTGTCGTAGTGGAAACACGCACTACCGTTGCGGGTTCGATCAGATAATCAGCTCAGGCTTTTTCGACCAGCAAAATAGTTCCATCCACACCCGTGACCTTGACCCGACTTCCCACTTCGCAATCATCCCCGCGAATCTTCCAGGTGGAATCATCGACATGAATCTTGCCCAGGCCATTCACGACTGGATGTTCGAGAGTAAAACTGCGGCCAACATACTGCTCACCGCGCCGGTTTAATGTGGGCCGATCGGTCTGGGTCGGATGCTTGCGCAGATACAAACGCCAGACGGCAATGCTGACGATGGAGAAAATGGCAAACACCATGAACTGGTATTGCCAGCCCAGCTCTGGCGCCAGCAACAGGATGAACC
>JBECKZ010000106.1:0-10245 GCA_040235555.1 Thiohalomonadales bacterium
GTCGAATCGTATACCCGGTTTTTTTATGATTACTCTCAATCGCCTTTATTGATTGTGAATGCCGCGGAGATCGATTTGGTCAACAACGATGCCGATTATCAATTATTATTAGATCAGATACACAAGACCCGCAGTGGGCGTCATTATTTCAATCCGGCCCCGTTGGGAATCTAAACTTATGACTAAAACCTACGCCTCAGACAATCCAACTGCAAAATCAATCACCGTTTCGAGTTTGCGCAAGATGAAACAACAGGGTGAGAAGATTGCCATGTTGACCGCTTATGACGCCAGCTTTGCTGCTGTGCTGGAACAGGCTGGTGTGGATATTGTCCTGGTAGGCGATACCCTGGGTATGGTGATACAGGGGCATGACACCACGGTGCCGGTGACGATGGACCACATGATTTACCATACCAGGATCGTCGCCGACGCCTGTCAACATGCCCTGGTTGTCGGTGATATGCCGTTTATGAGTTTTCCCGATCCGGTACGTGCGCTCGACAGTGCCACGCGCCTGATGCAGGAAGGCGGTGCGCGCATGGTCAAACTCGAAGGCGGCGGCCACGTGATCGAAGTAGTGGCTAACCTGAGCAAACACGGTATTCCGGTATGTGCCCATTTGGGTTTGCAACCACAGGCCGTGCATAAACTCGGCGGTTATCGGGTTCAGGGGCGTGATCAGCAATCCGCAGAAGCGATCTTGCAGGATGCCAAAGCCATGCAGGATGCCGGTGCAGATATTGTTTTGCTTGAATGTGTACCCAGCGAGCTTGCAAAAAAAGTAACCGATTCACTGACAATTCCTACCATTGGCATTGGTGCCGGCCGTGATTGTGATGGTCAGGTGTTGGTGCTTTACGATCTTTTGGGTATTTCGCTTGGACACCGTCCGCGTTTTTCCAAAGACTTCCTCGCAGAATTATCTGCAGATGACATCAGTATTCAGGCCGCTGTACGCGCCTATGTCGATGCCGTGAAACAAGGTCGCTTTCCTGGCGACGAACACAGCTTCCATTAAACAGGATTCGCTTGCCTATGCAGGTCTTGACGACACAATGGGATGTTCATGCTGCGGTGCGTGGTTGGCGTCACCATGCCGAAAGGATTGGATTTGTACCGACCATGGGTAATTTGCATGCCGGTCATTTGCGCCTGGTCGATGTGGCCAAACAACACTGCGACAAGGTAGTGGTCAGTATATATGTCAATCCCATGCAGTTCGGGGTAGGCGAGGATTATACCCGTTACCCACGCACGCTCGAGGTTGACCAGGAACAACTGGCGGATCGACGGGTAGATATGCTGTATGTACCTGACGATCAAAGTATGTATCCATCCGGGCATCAGAACACAAGCTATATAGAGGTTCCGGGCCTAAGTACCGGGCTGGAAGGAGCGCAACGTCCTGGACATTTTCGTGGGGTAGCAACGATCGTGAATAAACTGTTCAATATCGTGCAACCGGATGTCGCAGTGTTCGGCGAAAAGGATTTTCAACAATTACAGGTAATCCGACGGATGGTGCGTGATCTGGATATGCCCATCGAGATCCTTGGGGAGGCCACAGTACGGGAAGCAGACGGTCTGGCGTTGAGTTCGCGCAATCAGTACCTGTCTCCTGAGGAACGACGTATTGCCCCCGGCCTGCATGAAACCCTGCAGTATGTGCGTGATCGGCTTTTGCACAATGGGGTGGACTACACCGATCTGGAACAGGATGCCATTATGCGCTTGGAAAAGAAGGGATTTATCCCGGATTACGTAGCGATTCGACAGAGTGAGACACTGCTCGAGCCCAAAACCCCTATTGACGAACTGGTCATTTTAGCAGCAGTTCGTCTTGGTTCGACACGACTAATTGATAATTTACGGGTCTAAATTGGTACCATGCCAGTGACATGGTAAAATGATAATGATTCCTGAGATTTAACGCAGGCAGGAGAACTGATGCAAGTCACGATGCTACAAGCCAAATTGCACCGCGCGCGGGTTACCCATTCCGAATTGGAGTATGAGGGTTCTTGCGCTATTGACGGGCATTTACTCGACACCGCCGGTATTCGCGAATACCAGCAGATCGACATCTATAACATCACCAATGGCGAACGTTTTACCACCTATGCCATTCGGGCTGAGGACAATTCCGGTATCGTGTCCGTCAACGGGGCTGCAGCCCACAAGGCCAATCCGGGTGATGTGATCATTATCTGTACCTACGTCCAGTTGGACCAACGTGAACTGGCGTCGTACAAACCCACCCTGGTTTATGTGAACGAGTCCAACCGCATTACACATACCCGCAATACCATCCCGGTCCAGGTCGCTTAATACAATTTGTTTTACCCATCCACTGAGGGTTCCCTCGGGTGGAAGATTGCCTCTATAATGCGCTCCCTGTGGCCGAGTGGTGGAATTGGTAGACACGCAGCACTCAAAATGCTGTGCCTTCGGGCGTGACGGTTCGAGTCCGTCCTCGGCTACCACTTTTAATTAATTCCCTGATTGTCCTCCCGAAGAAAGTCTCCTGTGATCGGGACTGCTTTGCAGCCTCTTTTATTTCTTAAATCATCTTGGTGGTAATTTTGTTCTACAAATAAAAAAGGGCCGCAAAATTTGCGGCCCTTTTTGATCGCTACAGCTTAAATATTGCTATGTCAAAAGATTAATTATTTGCATCTTTGGTCAGGTAAGCTTTGTCATTATCTACCCAGCCTTCTGACACAACGCCATAGCCTTGTTGGTGCAGAGAAGACATACGGCCAAACGCACCCTGGTTAACCAGAATACCGGGGTAGACATCATCATGGGTAAGACCCGCGCCTGATAAAGTCACGGCACAGGTTTCCAGTTGGATATCCATACCATGAGCTTTTAGCCAATTGAGCTTGTCGAACCATACCTTGTTGGGGTTACCATTTGGGTACAGTTGATTGCCGAATTTATCCACCTGTTTTTGCCACCACGCATCGTTCAGTGCCCACTTCAGTGCGCTGCCGTGAATGATGCCCTTGATACTGAAGTTACTAGCCACATCGTTGCCAAGTGATAATTGCTTTTTGATGAACGCAAGGTTGGCAGAACCCATCAACCACATGTGATTAAATGCAGAAGGAACACCATTGGGGGTACCATCCTTCGTGACAGGGGTGTCAATATCGAACACGAAGAAGTTTTTCGTTAAATTATTAGCGACATCAACGCAGACGGTGGTATTTGGGGTCGGAGCAAAGCTTGTCGCGGTTCCGTCAATAAGATTTTGCCATCCTGCTGCGAGTCCATTGGCAAGCGGCAGGTAACTACAGGCAAAAGCATTGTGTGCGCCGAACAGAATTCCCGTGAGTAGTGCTATTCTTAATATGAAACGATTATTTGTTGTTGTCATAACAAACCTCTAATTGTTGTGCAAATGAACAGAAAGCTGACTTTCCGAGCTTAGTTTCTTCCCTACCTGAGTTGAACCCAAAAGCCCAAAGAAGGGTACAACTCAAAAACCATTCTAGCAATGATGGTAAGAAGTCAAAATGTAAACTTTTGTGACATACTTAACACTTTTGGTGGCCCTTCATTACTTGAAATTTTCCCCAACTTGGACATATATGGTTGATATTTAATTAGAAATTAAAAATATATCAATTTGGTCAAGAATAAAATAATGCCGGTTGGTGGTTTGCCACAAGGTTCAGTGTGGGGGTGACCCTGGAATGGATATATCCAGTTCAGACAGGCTTGCTAGATTCCCTACGATTTACAGTTTCCGTAGCTGTTTATAGTAATTAATCAGACCATTGGTTGAGTTATCGTGGGATGACACGGCCTCGCCGTCTTGTAATTCCCCTAACACGGTTTTAGCCAGCTGCTTGCCCAATTCCACACCCCATTGGTCGAAGGAGTTGATGTTCCAAATAATGCCTTGTACAAAGATCTTGTGTTCATAAAGTGCAATGAGCCTTCCCAAAGTACGCGGGTTTAGGGTGTGGAACAAAATCAGGTTACTTGGTTTATTACCGGTGAAGACTTTATACGGCACCAGGTTTTCCAGCGTGGAGCCGGACAAACCTTCGGCCTGTAATTCGGCACGAGCTTCGGCTTCAGTTTTGCCGCGCATGAACGCTTCGGCCTGGGCAAACACATTCGCCATCAAAATGTCATGATGCTTGGGGTTATTCTGTTTATTTACCGAGGCGGCGATGAGATCCATCGGAATCAATTTTTGGCCTTGGTGAATCAACTGATAAAAGGCGTGTTGTCCGTTGATCCCCACTGAGCCGAAGACTATTGGGCCCGTGCTGTAATCGACGGTTTCACCGTTGCGATCGACTGATTTGCCGTTGCTCTCCATGTCCGCCTGCTGCAGGTAATTCGGCAGGTAAAGCAAATGTTGTTCATAGGGCAGTACAGCATGGGTTTGGGCGTTAAAGAAATTGTTGTACCAGATGCCGATGAGGGCGAGGATCACCGGTATGTTTTGCGTCAGTGGCGCCGTACGAAAATGTTCGTCCATGTCATGCGCGCCGGCTAACAACTGCTCGAAGTTGTCCATGCCGATGGCGCAAGCAATCGATAATCCGACCGCTGACCACATCGAATAACGCCCGCCGACCCAGTCCCACATTTTAAAGAGGTTATCCGGATTAATGCCGAATTTACCGGCTGCTGCAGTGTTGTCAGAGACAGCGACAAAGTGACTCGAGATCGCTGCGGTGTCTGGATGAGAGGCTAAAAACCACTTGCGGGCTGTCTCTGCATTGGTCAGGGTCTCCTGGGTGGTGAAGGTCTTGGAGACGATGATAAACAGCGTGGTCTGCGGGTCGAGCGATGCCAGCGTGTCGTTGATCAGGTTTTCATCGACGTTGGAAACAAAGTGCATTCGCAGTTCAGGACTGGCATAAGGGCGTAAGGCCTCGCAGGCCATGACCGGACCCAGATCGGAACCACCGATACCGATGTTGACGATATCGGTAATGCGTTTCCCGCTATAACCGCGCCATTGGCCGTTGCGCACCTGCTCGCTAAAGTCATGCATCTTGCGCAACATTGCATTGACTTCGGGCATGACATCCTGACCGTGCACTTGGATAGGGCGGTTTGCGCGATTGCGCAAGGCCACGTGCAGGACAGCACGATGCTCGGTGTGATTGATGGTGTCACCATTAAACATGCGTGTAATCCAGCCAGGCACATCTGATTCCCGGGCCAATTGCATTAGCAGTTCGATGGTTTTATCAGTAATCCGGTTCTTGGAATAGTCGACGAGTAAATCATCCAGTCGCAGGGAGAAGCGGGCAAAACGCTCGGGATCCTCGCTAAACAACTGACGCATGTGCAAGCCGCGGGTTTGCTCGAAATGAGCCTGCAATGCCTGCCATGTAGTAGAAGTAGTCAATTTTGACATAAATACCTGTCCTTGCAGAATTTTATCAAGCCGGTTTTTAATACAAAATTACTATTCACATATTATGCCATTAGGTGAATTGCCACAGGTTCATTGTATAATACGCGTGAATTTTTTATTAGTGAAAGCATCATGACTGCTGAAATCAAACCCTTTCCCTCTGCAAAAACTGAAGTCCCCGCTAATCTGGTCAAAGACAAGGTATTACGTCGCCAGGTTAAACTATTTGGCAATATCCTGGGAGAGATTCTGCGCGATCACGCAGGGCAGAGGGTGTTCGCTGCAGTTGAGGCCCTGCGCAAGGGACACATCGGTTTACGCAAAGAGGACAATATTACCAAACGTGCCCGGATGTCACGGCTGGTTGAGTCACTTGACGCCGAGACGCTGACACATGTGGTCCGTGCCTTCAGTATATATTTCAGTCTGGTCAACATCGCAGAGGAGTCATTCAGCCATTTCCAGCGGCGTAAGGAAAGCGGTAAGTATGGTGCGCGCTGGACAGGTTCGTTCACGACTACCGTGCAGAAAATGAAAGACCAGGGTATTAGCCACAACCAGATGCAGACATTGCTCAACAGCATGGCATATATCCCGGTGATTACAGCACATCCGACAGAGTCGAAGCGTCGCACCGTCATGGAGGCGTTGCGACGCATTTTCATTATTAGTGTAAAACTCAATGAACCGCTTACCCAGGTCGAGCGGGAGCAGGTTACCGATCAACTCAAACGTTATATCAAACAACTGTACATGACCAATGAGGTGCGCGAGCGTCGTCTGCAGGTCATCGACGAGGTTAAAAATGGACTTCATTATTTTCGCAAAAGTCTATTCGAAGCTGTCCCCAAGGTTTACCGCAACATGGAACGAGCGGTGCGTGTCATGTATCCGAATACAGCAGATGATACGTCGCCTCTAACAATCCCCAGTTTTATCCGGTTCGGATCTTGGATCGGTGGCGACCGCGACGGTAATCCATTTGTAAAACCGCAAACCACAATCATGGCGTTACGGCTGAAGGCACGCGAAGCCCTCTCTGAATATGAACGTCGTATCGTGAGCCTGACCAACTTGCTGACCCACTCAATTCGCTTTTGTAAACCCAGTGAGGCATTTCTACACAGTCTCGCCGAAGATGAAAAACAGGTGCCGGAAACCTTTGCCAGTTCGCCTGATCGTTTTGAGAGTGAACCGTACCGGCGCAAACTTTACATCATGCATCAGCGTTTGCTGTGCACCTTGCATGCCCTCAAACAACGCCTGGAAGGGCTGGAACCTGCAATATCCGATTGTGGCTATCGCCATGAGCAGGAGTTGCTACAGGATCTATATCTAATTCGTGATTCCCTCATCGGACATGGCGATGCCAATATCGCAGAGGGTGAACTCCAGGATATGATTCGGCTGGTCGAGTCATTTGGGTTCTACCTGACCCAGTTAGACCTGCGCCAGGAATCCACCATTCACACGGAAGCTGTACACGAAATTCTCAAGCAGATGGGCGTGAATGACTATCATGCCTTTAGCGAAAAAGAACGTCTGGAAGTGCTTTCCAATTACCTGGGGGCTTCGAAGCCGGCGATCAACAAGGAATTACTCAGCGAAATATCACGTGAGACCCTCGAGTTGTTCGAGGTGATCTCCGGCATGCGTGAAGAAATTAGTCCGAATGCCTTTGGGAACTATGTGATCTCGATGACACATGCGGCCAGTCATGTGATGGAAGTGATGTTCCTGGCCTGGACCGCAGGTCTCGCCGGTTATGAAAATAATAGCTGGTTCTGTCATGTGCGCATTTCGCCGCTGTTTGAAACCATTGATGACCTGGCGCATATCGAACCTGTGATGACGCAGTTACTCGATAATCCTACCTATGCTGAGTTACTCAAGGCATCAGGCAACAAGCAAGAAGTAATGCTGGGTTATTCGGATTCCTGCAAGGACGGCGGTATCCTATCGTCGGCCTGGAGTTTGTATCAGGCACAACAAAAGATTACCAGACTGACCAAGGAACGTGGTATCCAGTGCCGTCTGTTTCACGGTCGTGGCGGTACCATCGGTCGAGGTGGTGGCCCAACTTATGATTCTATCCTGGCGCAACCGGCGGGCACCGTGCACGGAGAAATCAAGTTTACCGAGCAGGGTGAAGTACTTTCCTATAAATACAGCAACAAGGAAACAGCAGTCTATGAACTGACCATGGGTGTCAGTGGCCTGCTGCTGGCCAGTGAAAATCTGGTACTACCGGTTCAGCCAGATAATCCGGAATATCGTCAGATCATGAAAGAACTCGCGGATACCGGTGAGCAGCAATACCGTGAATTGACCGATCGTACCCCGGGCTTCCTGGATTATTTTTACGAGGCCACTCCAGTATCGGAAATCGCCTTGATGAATATTGGCTCACGACCATCCCATCGCAAAAAGTCCGATCGTTCCAAGGGTTCGGTGCGTGCGATTGGCTGGGTCTTTGGCTGGGCGCAGTCGCGTCACACCCTGCCGGCCTGGTACGGCATTGGTACCGCATTAAACAAGTGGATCAATGATCGCCCTGAACGGACCAAGCAACTGCAGGAGATGTATGAGAACTGGCCGTTTTTCCGCTCGTTGTTGAGCAACACCCAGATGTCCTTGTTCAAGGCCGATATGCGTATTGCTCACACCTATGTCAATCTTTGCCAGAACAAGCGCCAGGCCGAGGATATTTATCAGGCGATTCGCCAGGAACATGAATGCACCATCCGGCATGTTCTGTCTGTCGCGCAATTGCCATTTCTGATGGCAGAAACCCCGCAACTGGCGTTGTCACTTACCCGTCGTAATCCCTATCTTGATCCATTGAATCAAATTCAGTTGATGTTGATACGTCGTTATCGCAATGAGAATGTGACGGAAGATGAACGCGAGCAATGGCTGGATCCCTTATTGCGGACGATCAATGCGATTGCTGCAGGAATGCGCAATACGGGTTAGTCATAAACCCGGCTTTGTTTCTCTTCTTTTCTATGTGTCCATAACGCCTGTGATATTCAAGCAAATTATGTCTTGCGCGGAATCAATCCATCCGAATGAAACTCTCTGATTTCCATTTCGATTTGCCCAAAGAACTTATCGCACAATATCCAGCGACGAATCGAACAGATAGTCGGTTACTGGTACTGGATGCCAGCACGGGCGCATACGCAGACAGACGGTTTACCGATATCGTTGAACTCCTTGCGCCGGGTGATTTACTGGTCATGAATAATACCCGGGTAATTCCGGCACGTTTGTACGGCATCAAGGATACCGGTGGTCAGGTGGAGGTGCTGATCGAACGTGTCCTGAATGATCACGAAGTCCTGGCGCAGGTGCGAGCCAGCAAGTCACCGAAGCCGGGAAGCCGATTGAATTTTGCTGACACGTACTATGCCGATGTTATCGAACGCCAGGAGCCGTTTTTCCATTTGCGTTTTAGCGGTCCGCAAAGCGTATTGTCGGTTCTCGATGTGATTGGCCAGATACCGTTACCACCCTATATCGAACGCCACGACGAACAAACCGATCGCGAACGTTATCAGACGGTCTATGCCCAACAGGCCGGTGCGGTGGCGGCCCCAACGGCAGGTTTGCATTTTACCCGTGAGTTGTTGCAGCAGTTGCAGGAAAAGGGTGTTCAACTTGCCTGGCTGACCTTGCACGTCGGTGCTGGCACGTTCCAGCCAGTACGGGTGGAGAATATTCACGAACACAAAATGCACAAGGAATGGATCAGTGTGCCGCAATCGGTGGTGGATGTGATAGAGGCGACAAAGGCAGCTGGTAAACGCGTGATCGCGGTTGGGACAACCAGCGTACGCAGTCTGGAATCTGCAGCGCAAAACGGTGTACTGCAGGCCTATGAAGGTGACACCGATATTTTTATCACACCCGGTTTCCAGTTTAAGGTTGTCGATGCGTTACTGACCAACTTTCATTTGCCGGCCTCAACCTTGCTCATGCTAGTATGCGCCTTCGGTGGCTATGAGCCCGTGATGCGCGCCTATCGACACGCGGTGAAAGCCAGGTATCGTTTTTTTAGTTATGGCGATGCGATGTTTATCAACACCTAATTTTCTTGCATGCAATTTGTTCTTCAACATACCGACCATCAGGCGCGTCGCGGCCAATTAATTTTTGAACGTGGCGTCGTGGATACCCCGGCCTTCATGCCGGTGGGGACCTATGGCACGGTCAAGGCCATGACCCCGGAAGAACTCACTGAGAGCGGGGCGCAAATCATTTTAGGGAACACCTTCCATTTGATGTTGCGACCGGGGACAGCAATCGTGCGCGCCCATGGTGACCTGCATGATTTTATGCACTGGTCCGGTCCGATCCTGACTGACTCAGGCGGTTTTCAGGTCTGGAGCCTGGGCGACCTGCGCAAGATCAGTGAGCAGGGGGTCACCTTCGCTTCACCGGTAGATGGGGCGCGGGTGGAATTGACGCCTGAAAAATCCATGCAGGTGCAACGCGAACTGGGCGCAGATATCGTGATGATTTTTGATGAGTGCACACCGTATCCGGCGACAGAAGAGCAGGCCCGTGCTTCCATGGAATTGTCCCTGCGTTGGGCAGCCCGCAGCAAACAGGCACATGCGGGTAACCCGTCAGCGCTGTTTGGGATTGTTCAGGGTGGCATGTATTCAAACCTGCGGCGGATTTCCCTGGGAGGGCTTCTCGATATCGGTTTCGACGGCTATGCCATCGGTGGTTTGTCAGTTGGTGAGCCCAAGGGCGAAATGCTGGCCGTGCTGGATGGACTCACGCCGCTGATGCCCGAGGATAAACCCCGGTATCTAATGGGTGTGGGGACCCCCGAGGAC
>JBECKZ010000107.1:0-7420 GCA_040235555.1 Thiohalomonadales bacterium
CCCTCAGCTCCTGCAAGACGCGATTCGACCGCAGTGGCCAGAGTTGGAGACGCAACTGCGCGCGCAGCTGGGAACAAATTTTTCCATTATCGAGTCGACCCTGCCAGGGATATTTGCCAGTAGTGAGTATGTCATGCACTGGTGCAGACGGCATCCTGAGTGGATTGCGGATCTGGCGGAGTCGGGTGATCTCACTCGTGTATATGTGTCTGACGAGATCCAGAGTGGCCTGGCCAAGGTGTTAAAAGACGTCAGTGATGAAAAAGCACTGGGCACACGGCTTCGCCAGTTTCGCCAGCGCGAAATGATCCGCATCATCTGGCGTGACCTGGCAGGTTGGGCAACGCTTGAAGAGACAATGCGCGATCTATCCCATCTGGCCGATGCCTGTGTCGAACAAGCCCTGCAATTACTCTTTCAATGGCAGGCAGGCATTTTCGGGATTCCCGTCAACATGCAAGGGGAGGCACAGCAACTGGTCGTGATTGCTATGGGCAAACTTGGGGCGAATGAGCTGAATCTCTCGTCTGACATCGATTTGATCTTTACCTATCCCGAGGAAGGCGAGACCCGTGATGGGTCGCGCCAAATCAGCAACAGCGAGTTTTTTCAAAAGCTCGGTCAGCGTCTGATTGCGTCATTGTCACAACAGACGGAAGATGGTTTTGTGTTTCGCGTCGATATGCGTCTGCGGCCATTTGGTGATAGTGGCCCGTTAGTATGCTCATTCGCGGCGATGGAAGCGTATTACGAGATCCATGGCCGCGAATGGGAACGCTATGCTCTGATTAAGGCGCGGGTAATTGCAGGCGACATCAAGGCCGGCAACATGTTGATGCAGACTTTGCGCCCCTTTGTCTATCGGCGCTATATGGATTACAGCGCCTATGCCTCTTTGCGTGAGATGAAGGCTATGATCCAGAAGGATGTGGTGCGCAAGGGTAAAGAGCAGAACATCAAGGTTGGGCCCGGCGGTATTCGGGAGATCGAATTCATCGGCCAGGTGTTTCAATTGATCAGGGGCGGGCGCGAGCCACGCTTGCAGACGCGCTCCATCCTGGATGTGCTGCACTGGTTACGGAAATTGCAATTGCTGCCGGCCTTCGTGGTAGAGCAACTACTGGAAGCCTACGATTTCCTGCGCCGTAGTGAACACCGTCTGCAGGCGTTACGCGATGAACAGACCCAGGTGTTGCCAGAGGATGAGCTGGGCCGGCTGCGGCTGGCGTTCAGTATGGGCTTCCCCGACTGGGATACCTATATAAAGGCGTTGTCCCACCAACGTGGGCGGGTCCAGGATCACTTCGAGCAGGTATTCGAGGCACCCCAATCGACAGAAGAAGGTGCCGATGCGGGCCATTATGCCGTCCTATGGCATAGCAGGTTGGAAAAGGAACAGGCCCTGGAACGTCTGACAGAACTGGGTCTGGATGAACCGGAATTAATCTGGAATAAATTGACCGCATTGCGCCGGGGCCGTGCCTATGAACACCTGAGTGCGCAGGGACGTAATCGCATGGATCATCTGATGCCGTTGCTGATTGGGGCCTGTCTGACAACGGCCCAGCCTGGCCTCGCCCTGTTGCGTAGCCTGGATGTGATCGAGGCTATTGTTCGGCGCACTGTGTATCTGGTGCTGCTGATCGAAAACCCCATGGCTTTGTCCCAATTGGTACGCCTGTGTGCTGCCAGTCCCTGGATCACGCGTTACGTGAGCCAATACCCCATGTTGCTGGATGAGCTTCTCGACCCGCGCAGCCTGTACGCCCCACCTGATAAACCCGAGCTGGCGGCGGAGTTGCACCAGCGACTGGACAGCCTGGGTCAGGATGATGAGGAGCTGGCCATGGATACCCTGCGCCAGTTCAAACATGCCCAGTTCTTACGGGTAGCGGCAGCTGATCTGGTAGGGGCCTTGCCACTGATGAAAGTGAGTGATCACTTGAGCTGGATCGCCGAGGTGGTACTGGATTGGGTGCTGGACCTGGCCTGGCGACATCTGGTGACCAAACATGGGCGGCCGGTTTGTACCAGCAATGGTGAGGTCTGTGATACCGGCTTTGCCGTGGTGGCCTACGGGAAATTGGGTGGCCTCGAGCTGGGCTACGGCTCTGACCTGGACCTGGTGTTTTTACACAGCGGAGAATCGGAAGCGCTGGAAACCACAGGTAAATATCCCGTGGCTCTGGGCGTGTTCTTTGCTCGTCTAGCCCAGCGGATGATCCATATTTTGAACAGTCTTACCTCAGGTGGGGTGTTATTCGAGGTGGATACCCGCTTGCGCCCGGACGGGGCGTCGGGGCTGTTGGTCAGCAGTCTGCCCGCCTTCGAGGCTTATCAGCAGGAAAAGGCATGGACCTGGGAGCACCAGGCCCTGGTGCGGGCGCGGGTCATAACAGGTGACCCGGCCATCGCGCAACGCTTCGATGCCATTCGCCGCCAGGCATTGGCCCGGCAACGCGACCCAGTTGCCTTGCGTCAGGAGGTTCTGGCTATGCGCGGAAAGATGCAGACCAGCCTCGATAAGGGCAAGGCAGGGCTGTTCGACCTGAAGCAGGGACGGGGTGGTATCGTCGATATTGAATTTATGGTGCAATATGGGGTCTTGGCATTTGCCCACGATTACCCGGCCCTGTTGGATTTCACCGATAATATCCGGATCCTGGAACGGCTCGCCCAGGCCGGGGTAATGCGTGCTGCGGATGCCGACTTTTTAAGCGAGACCTACCGCAGTTACCGCAATCGTGTGCACCGGCTGAAACTTCAGGAGCAGCCAGCGTTGGTTCCGGAAACGGAATACAGCGAGCAACGTCGCGGTGTAGGGCAGATATGGTCCGCGTGGCTTGAACAAATACAAGAATGAGGTAGTGTTGTTATGTCGATGGCCGATCGAGACGGCGTCATCTGGTTTGACGGTGAATTAATCCCCTGGCGTGAAGCCCAGGTGCATGTTTTAACCCATACGCTGCATTATGGTATGGGGGTGTTTGAAGGCGTGCGTGCCTACAAGGCGGAGCAAGGAACCGCCATTTTTCACCTGGAGGCACATACACATCGCCTGTTTCAGTCGGCTCACATCCTCGGCATGAAGATCCAGTATGACGAGACCACGATCAATGAGGCCACCAGGGCAGCCGTGCGGGAAAACAATTTGCACTCGGCCTACATTCGTCCCATGTGTTTCTATGGTTCCGAAGGTATGGGTCTGCGTGCAGATAATCTGAAGGTACACACCATCGTGGCTGCCTGGGAATGGGGTTCGTATCTGGGTGCGGAAAATATGGAACGCGGTATCCGCATCAAGACCTCGTCGTTTACCCGCCACCACGTCAATATTCACATGTGCAAGGCCAAGGCCAACGGCAATTACATGAATTCGATGCTGGCGTTGCAGGAGGCGCTGCGTGACGGTTTTGATGAAGCCCTGTTGCTCGACATCGATGGTTATGTCGCCGAAGGTTCGGGTGAAAATTTCTTTTTGGTTCGCGACGGTGTGATCTATACCCCGGAACTGACCTCGGCCCTGGATGGCATTACCCGCAAGACCATCATTACCCTTGCTGACGAACTCGGTATCGAGGTGCGGGAAAAACGTCTGACCCGTGATGAAGTGTACATCGCCGACGAGGCCTTCTTTACCGGTACCGCAGCTGAGGTCACCCCGATTCGAGAACTGGATGGGCGTCAGATCGGTGCCGGTCGACGCGGCCCCATCACCGAAAAATTACAAAGCATGTATTTCGACGTGGTACACGGTCGGGTGAGTCATCACCTCGATTGGTTATCGCCAGTCAACTAGCAGCCTGTGAAAACTATTGCGCTTGCCAATACTAAGTTGCAAAAGGTCTCATACCCACTTATGTATAAAAAGCTGAGGGGCACGATGAAATGCTCATTTACGGAGAACAGGATGTTTGAGTGCCGCGAAGTGCATGGACGCACGAGAGCGGCCTATCGTGTAAACTCCGCTTTTCATCCTTTTGCGCCTTGTCTTGGCTGCGCTCGTTACGTTTTCAGCGGGCCGCTAAGATTTTAATATTTCATTAACAGGAAACAGCGTAGTGAGCAATCAAGAAAAACTTCAGGCCAATGCCGCGCAGCGTTACACAGTCACTCGTGCTGATTTGCCGCTGCACTGTCCGATGGACAACATGACCTTGTGGAATTCCCACCCCAAGGTGTATCTGCCCATCGAAGACAAGGGCGAGGCGAAGTGCCCGTATTGTGGCGCGGTTTACGTCCTCAAAGATTAACAGTTCGCTGAAAACTACTGCGCTTGCCATGACTGTGTTACAAAAGGACTTACAATGCTCATTGAC
Source organism: Thiohalomonadales bacterium (assembly GCA_040235555.1). Classification (GTDB taxonomy): domain Bacteria; phylum Pseudomonadota; class Gammaproteobacteria; order UBA6429; family Thiohalophilaceae; genus RI-92. The sequence continues at coordinate 4,320 of JBECKZ010000107.1, forward strand.
TACCGTGTCAACTCCGCTTGTTCGTCCTTTTGCGCCTAGTCCTGGCGGCGTTCGTTACGTTTTTCAGCAAACTGTTCAATACAGAATTCGTAGTGCAGGGATATTAACGCATGAAGCTTAGCCTGCCGGATTTCAGTAAGGCACAGGTCTTGGTCATTGGCGATCTGATGCTGGATCGCTATTGGCACGGGGATACCTCTCGCATCTCGCCAGAGGCACCGGTGCCAGTGGTGCTGGTGCAGGACGCGGAAGAACGCGCCGGGGGCTCGGGTAACGTCGCATTGAATATTGCCGCGCTCGGTTCTGGCATCTCGGTCATGGGTTATACCGGCGATGACGAAGCCGCCGATGCCCTGCAGGAGATCCTGGAGGGCGCAGGTGTGAGTTGTGCCTTCGAGCGCATTCCCGGTTGTAGCACGGTGACCAAACTGCGGGTATTAAGTCGCCATCAACAACTCATCCGTCTCGACTTCGAAGATGGTTTCAGCGACCAGCGCTCTGATATGCTGGTGGCACGTGCAGCCAAAATGGTAAGTGATGCGGGTGCTGTGGTCTTGTCGGACTATGGTAAAGGTACGTTGCGCGATATCCCGGCCCTGATTAGCGTCGCACGCAATGGCAACACACCGGTCTTGATTGATCCCAAAGGTACGGAATTCGAGCGATATCGCAATGCGACCTTGATTACCCCCAACCTGCACGAGTTCGAAGCAGTTGTGGGCCATTGCAGCAATGACCAGGCCATTGAAGAAAAAGGGATGAATCTGGTCGATCAGCTCAACCTGGATGCCTTGCTGGTGACGCGTAGTGAGCGCGGCATGACCCTGTTGCGCAAGGATCAGCCAGCGTTACATTTACCAACTAAAGCGCGCGAGGTGTTTGATGTCACCGGCGCCGGTGATACGGTGATCGCAGCGCTGGCCGCGGGTGTGGCCGCTGGCATGGACCTGGCAGAGGCCACGGCACTATCCAATCTTGCTGCCGGTATTGTGGTGGGCAAGCTGGGGACCGCTACCGTCACCCCGGCGGAATTACACATCGCCTTGCACGACGAAAGTCAGCTTGGCCGCGGTGTGATGGATGAGACGTCGCTACTGCAAGTCGTGAAGCAGGCCAAGGCGCGTGGCGAAAAGATCGTGATGACCAATGGTTGCTTCGACATCCTGCACCCGGGCCATGTTTCTTATCTGCAAAAGGCGCGGCGCCTCGGCGATCGGCTGATTATCGCGGTCAATGACGATGCCTCAGTCAAACGGCTCAAAGGCAAGGAACGGCCCATCAATACTCTGGATCGGCGTATGGCGGTACTGGCTGCACTGGAATGTGTCGACTGGGTGGTGGCATTTTCTGAAGATACGCCTGAGCGTCTAATCTGTGCCGTGTTGCCCGATGTCCTGGTCAAAGGCGGGGATTATAAACCAGAAGACGTGGCAGGTGGTGCTTGTGTGATCAACAACGGTGGGCAAGTGACGATCCTGGAATACATCGAGGGCCACTCCACCACAGATATTATCAAGACAATTTTGAACGGAAATTAACAACATGATTATTGTGACAGGTGGCGCCGGGTTTATCGGCAGCAATATCGTCAAGACGCTCAATGCACGTGGAGTCAGTGACATCCTGGTGGTGGACAATCTCAAGAACGGCGTGAAATTCAAGAACATCGCCGATTGCGAGATCGCTGACTACATGGACAAGCATGACTTTTTGCAACGGGTAAAAAATAACGAGAGTTTTGCGAAAAAAGTCGAAGCCATCTTCCATGAAGGGGCCTGTTCCTCCACGACCGAATGGGACGGCCACTACATGATGCAGAACAACTACGAGTACTCGAAGGCGTTGCTGCATTATTGCCTCGAGCACAAGATTGCCTATCTTTACGCATCTTCTGCCTCAGTCTACGGCAGCGGTACGGTGTTCAAGGAAACCCGTGAGCACGAAGAGCCGCTCAATGTGTATGGCTATTCCAAATTCCTGTTCGATCAATACGTGCGCCGGTATTTGCCCACGGCGGAAAGTCAGATCGTTGGTTTTCGTTATTTCAACGTGTACGGTCCGCGCGAGACGCACAAGGGTAGCATGGCCAGCGTGGCGTTTCACCACAACAATCAGATCAACGAGACCGGTATTGTGAAACTGTTTGAGGGTTGCGATGGCTACGGTAATGGCGAACAGCGGCGTGACTTCGTCTACGTTGGCGATGCTGTGGCAGTGAATCTGTGGTTCATGGACCATCCGGACAAGTCCGGTATTTACAATCTCGGTACCGGCCGCAGCCAGCCGTTTAATGATATTGCCAGGTCGGTGATCGCATTTCATGGCCGCGGCGAACTGGAATACATACCGTTTCCGGAACACCTCAAAGGCCGCTACCAGAGTTTTACTGAAGCCGATATCTCTGCTCTGCGTGAAGCCGGCTATACCTCGCCGTTCAAAACGGTGCAGGAAGGTGTCAGCGAATACATGCAGTGGTTGGCGAATCGCAGCGATAACCAGGCTGCAACTCGCTAGGCAGGAGACATCCCATCAGCATGCCAATGCGTATCCTGGTTGCCGGACCTGCCTGGGTCGGTGACATGGTGATGGCGCAGAGCCTGTTTATCACACTCAAGCAACAGAAGCCTGACTGTTTGATTGATGTATTAGCACCGGCCTGGTCAGTGCCGCTGCTCGAACGTATGCCCCAGGTCAACCAGGCAATCGAATTACCCGTCGGACACAAGCAGCTTAAGTTAATGAGTCGCTATCGTGTGGGTAAGCAACTGCGAAGTAACCGCTATGATCGGGCCATAGTGGTGCCACGCTCATTCAAATCAGCACTGGTACCATTTTTTGCGCATGTGCGCAGGCGAACCGGCTATCGTGGCGAACACCGCTACGGCCTGATTAATGATATGCGCTTGTTGGACAAGCAGGTGTTAAAACAGACCGTGCAGCGGTATGTGGCACTGGGAAGCGAAGTGCAGCTGAACACGGTACCGCCTGTACCTTTTCCACAACTTCGCATTGATTATACAAATCAACAAAAATTAAAAGCCAAACTTAACTTGAATCTGGACAAGCCAGTTATTGGCTTTATGCCGGGTGCAGAATACGGG
>JBECKZ010000171.1:0-19157 GCA_040235555.1 Thiohalomonadales bacterium
TGTCATCAAACCATGGCGCTGGACTGGCGGCGAGGTGACACGCGACAACTGGCGAGTACGTGTACTGTTATTACTTTTTCCCTGGGTTCGTATACAATGGAAAAATCGCGTTGCTGATTTGGCAAAAGATTTTAGCAATCTACACCTAATGCGGGTCCTGTCGACATCCACCTGCACGCTAAGTGCAACGCCGATTAACACGCCTATCGTCGCGACAACGGGTTACCAGGAAATTGTGGCGCCACTAATAGCAGCAATCGGTTTGCCACAGGCCCAGATCATCGCCTCACGCGTATGGCACTTTAGCGACAGACGCAACGGTAAGCTGCACAGGGTCAAGGAAGTACTGGGCGAAGCAGCTGTTAAGGAATCGTTAGTTGTGACGGATTCTGCCGATGACATCGAACTGCTCGATGCATGTGCAAAACCATTGCGTACCGTCTGGCCCGAAGCCAATTACCGCCATGCCTTGAGTGATGTCTATCTGCCCGGCCAGTATCTCACCCGAGTTAAACGACCCAAGGAACGTTACATCTGGCGGGGTATCTTGCAGGAAGATTTTGCCTTCTGGGTGCTCAGTTCGGTTGCGCTGGCAGCACTGCCGCTATTGCATGTATTCGGTCTCGCGTTCCTGTTGCTGTCATTCTGGACAATCTACGAACGCGGCTATGTCGATAACGATTTGGTCGCCGCCCGTTACGAAAAAGATCCAAAACTCAGTCCGGCATTTAAGGATTCGACTGTAGCCACACCGCGCTGGCAACCCTGGCTGTGGGCATTGGCAAGCGGGGCAGTCGCGATAGTGCTCTTGCGCTGGCCGCAAACACCAATACCAATGGATTACATTACCTGGCTGCTGGTGTTGCTGGCAACCCACGGTTGGTTCCTCCTGTACAACCGACTCGACAAGGCGACGCGCGTGTGGATGTTCGCTGGCCTGCAGTTCGTACGCAGCGCGGCGTTTGTCGCAGTGGTCCCAGTGACGCCGATGGGCGCTGGCGCGCTCGCTGCACAAACTCTGGCCAGGTGGGTTCCATACTATATATATAGGCTCGGTGGTAAAGGCTGGCCCAAAACGTCATTTTTTCTTGTCCGCCTATTGTTTTTTACCGTAATTGCATTGTTGCTCGGTATGGCACAGGGATTTGCCTCACTACTCACTGGTACTGCGTTGGTATTACTCGTCTGGAATGTATACAGAGCACGGAAGGAGCTGATGTCAGTGCTGAAATCTATCAAACGGGTTGAATGAGCCATGAAGATCAGCGTATGCATCGCCACTTATCGTCGTCAGGAAAGACTAGCTCTGCTACTTGACGATCTTGTCAATCAGGATCTTCTGCCAGCAGAAGTGGTGGTGGTCGATAACGATGCAACAGGCAGTGCTCGCGAGGTGGTAGAAAAACAAATCGAGTCAGGTACGCCTTTCCCGATCCACTACGACATTCAACCGGTGAAGAATATTTCATTAACGCGCAATCGGACTATAGCGCTGGCAAAGTGCGATTGGATGGCGTTTATTGACGATAATGAACGTGCGCCGGCACCCTGGCTTAAACAGTTGACGAAAACCGTGATTAAACGTTCTGCGGATGGCGCGCTAGGGCCGGTTGTACCAATTGTGCCGCTTGAGGCACCAGACTGGATACAGCGGGGTCATTTTTATGACTGGTCCAGAATGGAAACCGGGGAAGAGGTACCTCTTAACAAGTTGCGCTTTGGTAACCTGATTTTGCGAGGCAGTATATTGCGTACGTCACCTGAACCATTCGATGCATGTTACGGCATGACCGGTGGTGAGGATGGGGACCTGTTGATGCGCCTGGCTCAACAGGGCGCGTATATTGTGTGGTGTGACGAGGCAATCGTGTTGGAGCCGGTCGAGACGACACGGTTATCGTTACGCTGGCTGTTGCTAAGGGCATTGCGTGGCGGACAGGACTTTGCGCGCCACAAACTGAATGGGCGTTTCGGAAACATAACCTTGCTCGGACAAATGCGCCTGCTCCTGCGCGCCTTTGTGTTTTTTATGATTGCGGTCGTACTAATGATTTTCCACCTGCCCTTCGGCCGGCATCGTGCTGCCCATTGGTTATTGAAGGCCTCAGCCAATATAGGCAAGTTGTCGATATTTCTGGGATGGAATTATCAGGCTTGTGGAGAAAAGGCGATATGATTCTAATGACAGATTTGATCCTGGTACTTCTGGCACTGCCTGCGACAGCAATCAGTCTGTATTTATTTATTCTAACTCTGCTGTCTCGTGCAGAACGTGCTGGCCCGCCTCAAGCATCACGACAAGTCCGCTTCGACATCATAGTTCCCGCACATAATGAGGCATTGCTTATTCAGGCGACAGTCAAAAATCTCCTGGGATTGGACTGGCCAGAGGATCGCTACCGAATCATTGTTGTGGCTGATAACTGTTCCGACGCCACCGCTACTCTCGCACGTGAGGCCGGTGCGCAGGTCCTCGAGCGTCGCGATGAGAACAAGCGCGGTAAGGGGTACGCACTGGACTATGCATTTCAAAAGAGTTTGACTGATCAATGGGCAGACGCCGTGGTCGTTGTTGACGCGGATACGGAAGTTTCTTCGAATATGCTCGAAGCCTTTGCCTCGCGCATTGAGAATGGAGCTCATGCACTACAGGGGCTCTATGGTGTTTTAAATCCCAATGACTCATGGCGCACACGTTTGATGACCATTGCCTACGCCGCGCTACATCAGCTCCGTTGGCGCGCCCGTGAACACATGAAACTCTCATGCGGTATTCGTGGCAATGGTTGGTGCGTAACGCACTCTTTATTGAATCAAGTGCCCTACAAGGCTTTTTCACTAACAGAAGATCTTGAATATTCAATTGACCTGGCACTGGCCAATTACCGCGTTGTTTATGCCGACGAGGTGCAAATCCGCGGTGTTCTCGTTTCAAGTGAGACAGCAGCCACGTCCCAACGGCAACGCTGGGAGGGCGGGCGCTGGTCGCTCATACGATCAAGACTGCTCCCATTGCTGAGGGCCAGTGTACGCCCGAAAGGAAGGGTGTGTCTGGATCTGGCACTCGAAATATTAGTGCCTCCGCTATCGTATGTGTTCATAAATATTATTTTCTTCATGGTTGTGGCGGGCATCGCCACAGTTGTTGTTCAATCCATGTGGCCGTGGTTACTGATTTCCGCGCTATGCGCGATGAGTCTGATTATGTATGTGATGCGTGGCTGGCAACTCAGTGGCGTTGGTATGCGCGGTCTGCTTGATCTGGCTCGAGTCCCAAGCTTTGTTCTGTGGAAGCTACTGGTCATGTTACGCAAGCGTGGCCCGGAGTGGATACGTACCGAAAGGGAACAGTCGTGACATTGCGCCGTCACCGGGGTTTTGCCTTCGCACGTCTGCTCAGCAGTGCTGTCAGTAGCCAGGCTTTATTGTCTGCCGGAAATTTTATTATCGGCCTGATCCTGATTCGAAACACCTCAAATATACAGTATGGCTATTATGTGCTGGTCTTTAGTGCCATCATGCTGTTGATATCGCTTCAAAACGCATTTTTTAGGCCACAGCTGGCAATTCGATTTCCCAGGCTCGATCAGTCTGGCCGCGGCGAACTTGTTGGTGGATTATATCGGGAACAACGCCGACTACTGCCATCACTCGGCGTGGTTATCATGTTCGTTGACATTGCACTGTGGTATGCAGGGGTATTGAACAGCACCACCGGTCCATTGGTGCTTGCCGCGGTCATTGCAATTCTCGCGATCCTGTATCGCGAATACTTTCGAATGGTATTATTCGCGCATCGCCGTCCCCAGAATGTATTGCACACTGATATTTTCTACGTCGTGTTTGCAGTCATCGGTGTATACATTGCAACATTTACTTCTGCACCCGCACTCACTGCCGTGATGGCGTTATGCTTCGCCGCGGTTGTCAGTGATATTTTGATATTTCGGACATTGCGCAGAATTGAGCCCTGGAACATACAGGGTGCTCCAGGCATTTTGCGTGAAATAGCACCTCTCTCAACTTGGTCTACCGCCGGGGCAGGGATCCATTGGATGTTTAGCCAGGGATATATATATCTTGTCGCCAGCACCCTCGGCGTGACAGCCGTATCGGCCATTGCCGCAACTCGCATCCTGATGATGCCCATGAATCTGCTATCGACGGGCATTGGTTCGTTGATGCTGCCACTTGCATCGAATTGGCTTCATCATCACGGTGCCCGCCTGGTATGGCAGCGACTCATGCTGTTTGCCCTGGGTATGGCCGTGATTACGGTATGCTACTTTGCTGTGCTATGGTGGTTGCGCGACTGGATTTTTTCGGTGGTACTAAAAAAACAGTTTGCACAGCGCGATGCCTTGTTAATGTTGTGGGGTGCAGCGATTCTGGTGATTGTGGTGCGCGATCAACTAATTTATCTGTTGGCGGCACAAGGCCGGTTTCGGACGATGTCGTCATTTACCTTCGTCTGTGCCGTTATCTCGCTCATCACCAGTTACACCGCGATGCTACGATTCGGTGTAACTGGTGCGCTTATCGGCGTGTTAATTGGAGAATTAATTAACCTGTCAGGCATCGTGATTCTATCTTTGCGCAGCATCCAATCACCGATTACTGAACCACTGAGATCGACCGCATGACTGACCATTATGATACCATTTTTGTCGGCACTAGCTTTGCCAGTTCATTTTTTTTAAAGCGTTATCTGGAACTGGTACCAAAGACAGTACGTGTACTCGTGCTGGAGCGTGGGAATAGCGATAACAAGGCCTGGCAGCTGGCAAATCGCAAAACGTCGAGTATCGATGTAAACGAAGTCTTTATTAATAAACAACCGGAGAAAGAGTGGTTGGTCAGTCCGGGTTTTGGTGGAAATTCAAAATGCTGGTGGGGTGGTGCGGCAAGGATGATGCCGGGGGATTTCCAACTACGCACGCGCTACGGTGTTGGCTACGACTGGCCGGTGAGCTACGATGAGCTGGAACCCTACTACGGTCAGGCGGAAGGGATAATGGCTGTTTCAGGGCCCAAGGACAGTCCCATGCCCCGCACGCGTCCGTTCCCATTACCACCGCATCGTTTTTCCGATCCTGATGCGCTATTAAAAAAGACATTTCCAGATGGCTGGTACCATCCGGCAACTGTGCGTGCTACTGCGCCGACCGGTACCCGAGGCATTTGTTGTGCTTCCGGCATTTGTGAACTGTGTCCTCAGGATGCCAAATTTACCATTCAGAACGGTCTGGCGTATCTTTATGACGACCCACGTGTGACCTTGTTCCTCCAGGCTGAGGCCAAGGAGGTACTCAGGCAGGGAAATATTGCGACTGGTGTAAAATACACCCGTAACGGACAAACGCATACGGCGACAGCCGATCTGGTGATTCTAGGGGCCAACGCCATATTTAATCCGTATATCCTCCTGCGCTCTGGCATAACTCACCCGCTATTAGGTAAGCGTCTGCATGAACAAATGCCGGTAGATGTCTGCCTGAATTTGCATGGTGTCAAGGCCTATAACGGCAGCACGTCTATTTCAGGTAATGGCTATTTATTTTATGAAGGTGAGCATCGTCGTGAGTATGCGGCCTGTTTGATTGAAACCTGGAATTCACCGTTCAACTACCGTCGTGCAGCACTACGTACGGAAGAGGGACGCTGGACCGAGCGTGCCTATATGCGTTTCATGTTTGACGATATCCCGCGGGATGATAATACCGTTACGATTAGTTCGGTCAATCCCGAAATGCCGGAAACCAATTTTAATGGTTACTCGGATTACGCGATGCGTGGAATGAAGCAAATTCCGAAAATGGTTGAGACCCTGTCAAAGGGCTTACCAATCGAAGGTATTGAAAGCATATCGATCGGACGAACTACGGCCCATATTCAAGGCACAGCCGTAATGGGTAATGATCCCGCCACCAGTGTTGTCGACCGATACCTGGTGCACCATCAAATTCGCAACCTACTTGTACTAGGTGCAAGTGCATATCCTACGGCCAGTCCTGCCTACCCAACCCTGACGCTGTCTACCTTGTCGTTATGGGCGGCGGATCATCTACTTGCAAAGGGGGTGAAACATGCTTAATCGTCGCCAGTTTCTCACCGGTATCGCTGCTGGGCTGACCGGACTAGTCGCATGGCGCTATCTCGCCAGCAATGAGGAAGGGGCTATTGTCGATATCATACAAAAGAGACTTTCTTATTTAAAATTAGATCCAAATGGTGTGAATGCATTTGCACGAGACCTGGTTAAGCGGAAAATTATATCCGGTGGTAAGTTGCGATTGATCGATATGGCAGGACCTGTTTATACAGGTCTCTCGTCACACATAGGAGATAACGTGCTAGCGCATAATTTCAAGCATGGTGAGGAACGCATCGTATCGATGTATTTGCTGTCTACAGATTTTTTCCGAAATGGACATGATGCCAGCAATGTCGTGCAGTATGTCGAATTCTATGAACCCTTTGTTAACATTCACCCATGTAGTACACCATTCGCGCGCCCGGTGAAATACAATGCAAGTTAATAACTTGCTAATGAGTGGTATCAGGTGCTGATAAGACAAACTGAACCCCGGTACAGCTAACCGCCTATATATCAGTTTTGAGAGTAAGTAGTAGAGGCGATATAAATAGATAAATACGAAACTGTATGTAGTTAATTCTCACCGTTTCATTACGTGCCATTGAGTTAGCTACAGCACATACATTATATGTGACAGGTTATACCATTTGTTTAGTATTGATTGTTACTTGGTTTACGTGGATGAAGCGGGATAATTAAAAAATCAATCCTGTTTATAAAAACATTATTGATCTTGTTACTTTGTCGCGGAATCCACCTGTTAATTGAACCACGGGGGAGAAATACTCATGGAAAGAAGCGGGTCTCCAGTGCCTTTTCTTACGACAGAGGAATATTTTCAACTGGTCGAAGAGGCCGCCTTTCACCTGGCATGTTTGCGTGGATTCAAAAATTGCACTCTGACGGAAGACTGGTGCCAGGCGGAACAGAGAGTCCTTAATGTGATATCAGACATTGCTGTGCAGTATGATGGAAATACAAAGTATCTACGCTGAACTGCTAGAAATGTTGCGCAGGCCGTGCTGGCAACCAAGTTAAAATGTTGAGATCCCGATTATGAGAACAATAGAATTGCCATTGTGTGACCTTAAAGTTTCAAGGTTCATTTTCGGTACGGCCAGTCTCTTTAATGTCAATGTTGCAAGACCAAAAGAACGCCAAAACTTGCTCGCAGCTGCAGTTGATGCAGGCTTTACTCATTTCGACACGGCACCATCCTACGGTTTTGGATTGGCAGAGCGCGATTTAGCGCCGATTTTGAAAGCCCATCCGAATGTCAGTTTCACGAGCAAAGTCGGGATTTATTCTCCCGGTGGCGAGGAGCAGGGAAATATTGCTGTATTTCTGCGTAAGGCATCGGGGCGCATTATGCCAGCGATTTCCCAGTTCACAATTGATTTTTCACTGTCACGGGCAAAAAAAGCCCTGGATGGCAGCCTTAAACGTAGCGGTCGCGGCACAATTGATCTCTACACATTGCATGAGCCGGAACTTCGGCTTCTGCAAGTCGATGAATGGCAGCGCTGGCTGGAGGACTGCAAATCCTGTGGTAAGGTTCGCCAGTTCGGTATTGCGCTGACCGCTGACCAGCTCACACCTTTCCTCGAACACGATGTCAAGATCGGCAAAGTCATCCAGGTTATCGACAGTCTGGAAGATCGAGAGGCCGATCTTCTGACCGAGTATGGAAAGCCGATGCAGATTACCTATGGTTATGTTTCCGCAGCGTTCCGCTGGAATTCGCCGCTTTCCGTCCCCGAAATCCTCAAACAGTCGCTCCAGCGCAATCGTAATGGTGCCGTCATAGTCAGTTCGACCAAAATAAGCCGCCTGCCGCAATACGCAAAAATCGTTGAGGAAGTAGATCATGCAGATTGATCTTTCCAGAGAAATGATAGTCAATGATTGAATCCGCCAAAGATTTAGCATGTGATCTGCTAGAAGCTGATATTTGTATTGTCGGTACCGGTGCTGCAGGTATCCCTTTGGCTTTGGAGCTGGCTGAAAGCGGTCAGCAGGTTTTGTTAATCGAATCTGGTGGATTTAAAGAAAGCGAAGAGGTGCAGGCTCTTTATGAAGGTGGCGTGGTTGATGAAGCCATGCACAGTCCGAGTGACAAGTTTCGACAAAGGCGTTTTGGCGGTTCTACTACAATTTGGGGCGGGCGTTGTATGCCGTTTGACCCGATTGATTTTGAACAGCGTGATTATATTCCCGGCAGTGGCTGGCCGATCTGCTATGAAGATCTGGCAGCGTTTTATCCCAAGGCGAATGAATACCTCGAAGCTGGACAATACGAGTACGATGCACGCAAGGCATTTGATCCACCGGCAGCGCCAATGTTTAAGGGCTATGAAGACGTTACTTTCTCTACCGAAGGACTGGAAAGATTTTCTCGCCCGACCGATGTAGGCAAGTGCTACAGAGACCGTATCGAAAAATTATCCGCGATTCGATGCCTTACTGATCTAAATATTACTTATATTCAATTGCAAAAGGATGGGGCACGAGTAGAACACCTGGATGCTAAAACGCTGAATGGTAAGAGCTTCAAAATTACTGCCAACAAATACGTTCTGGCAATGGGCGGGATTGAAATCCCTAGACTGATGCTGTCATCCAGGGATATTCAGAAGCAGGGAATCGGCAACGACCATGATATTCTCGGGCGCTTCTATATGTGTCATATCGCTGGGAATGTCGGGAGTTTGCAGATCAACGGGCCTGTTTCGAATGTCACTCACGGCTATGAAGTTTCACCTGATGGAATTTATTGCCGTCGCCGTATTCAGCTAAACCCGGACAAGCAGAAAGAGTTGGGTGTCTCGAATATGGTGGCCAGATTGCACTTTCCTAAGATTACCGACCCTTCCCACAAGAGCGGCATTCTTTCCGGATTATTCGTGGTGCGTAAACTTATTAGTTATGAATATTCAAAGCGTTTAAAAGACGGTGAGAATCCTGGTATTGGTCTATACCTCAGACACTTCTGGAATATCTTGTCTGGCCCAGTGGATACGGTGAAATTTCTGTATCACTGGCTGACGAAGAGAACGCTAGCTAAGCGCAAGTTCCCATCCGTTATTCTGCCGAATAAAAACAATAACTTTAGTTTAGAAGTACATGCCGAGCAGATTCCGATTGCAGATAGTCGCATTACGATCCTTGAGGAAAAAGATACCTTAGGCGTGCCGAAGGTTTGTATCGACTGGAAATATTGCAAGCAAGATGTTGAGCTGGTTGAGAAAACACTTAAGACCTTTGCTGAGGATATCCGCGCGCAAGGCATAGGAGAGTTCAGTTATAACGTACAGGATTTCGAAAATGAGCTGATGCGGTTCGGCGCTTATGGCGGCCATCATATTGGTGCAACCAGAATGGGGGATGATCCGCAAACCAGCGTAGTAGACAAAAACTGTCAGGTCCACGGGATCAACAACCTCTTTATCGCCAGCTGTTCTGTATTCCCGACTTCCAGTCAGGCTAACCCGACCTTGACGATTACAGCGATGGCGCTTCGTCTAGCGAATTTCCTGAAGGGGAAATAAGTTAAGGTATTATAGTATCGTTATATTATGCTAAATATTTTTTCTGAATGTTATTTTTTCAGGAGGTACCTGGTACAAAGCCTCAGACGCCGAACGCTTCGGTGCAGAAACACTTAAAGGGCAATAACTCGGTCCAGGTTGGGTCCACGCAGTTTAATAGTGATTGACCATCCAGTCATAAGTTACCTGTCCAGAGCCCTGAATAGGCAGGATGGTTGTTCCGTCAGCAGCATAAGCAGTAAGGTAGTTGTCCGCATCGGTGGTCCCGTAAGGTCGGGTGTTATTCCACTGCCAAAAAATATAAGAAGCACCGCTTGTATCAGCCCAATTTTGCACAAAAGCCATATGTGGTTCACCACTCGTCGCATTGGTGCCTCCGTAACCACCATCTTCGGTACAGATGACAGGATAACCTGCGGCAAGGATATTATTCGCAGGATCAACCGCAGCTGGACTTGCACCACCTACGCTGTATTGATACGCACCGCAGGAAGGATATTGATAAGGGCTGGTTGTGTAGGGATAGTTTCCATGGGGGTTAGTACTATACTGCGGGTAGGGATGCCACCCAAAAGCAATCTGATTCAAACTATCTGTTGGCACGTAAGTTTGGTAGCCGGACAGGTCCTGCGTCCAATAATTACCGTTAACGATAACGACATTTTGCGCACCTGTTGCTCGAATTGTGTCGAGCATGTCCTGATATCCAGCCATGCGCCATTTCTGATTGATTACAAAATTAGTTCCACCTTGACTATGGTTAATAAATGCACTTGACCATCCACCATATAATAGTGCTTCATCAGCAGAAATTGGATTTCCGCCAACTTCTGCATCTGTCATTGTATAGCCATTCTGATTCAAGTATGGCTCATTAAACAACTCGAACATGATGCCATTATTATTTATTTTGCCGTAGGAAGATGTCGGCGGCGTTGCTTGTGTACCAAAGGTCTGCGCCATTGACTGCCAGAATGGAATAGCCGTATCGTAATCAGCAAAGGCACTCTGCCCGGCAGGCAAAAGATATTTTGTACCACTGGCAAAAGTGAATTTTGGCGCACCCCAATGCAAGTCAAAAATGACATAGCAACCGATGGCTTGCAAAGATGCAACAGCATCATAAACAAACTGTTTGTAATTGTTCTGTGGATCTAAATCAAGATCCGTACCAGACCAATCTGGAGAACCGTCCGCACCCGCAGTTGCTTGACAAGTTAATTTAAGCCATGCAGCAACATTCAGCGGGATACGTGCAATATTGGGGTTCCATGTTGCATACGCATCCCATCGTGGCGTGCCGCCATCATCACCCCATGGATTGCCAGGAGACCAAAAATGCGCGGGTGTTGTCTCAAGTCCAGAAAAGTTACCACCACGCAGCTGAATAACATCACCTGCTCCATTAACAAATCGGTTAGAGTTAGCTCCCGTTCCGACCTGAATCACACCGTCGTAAACCGAATTATTCGAACCTGTATTCTTAATAGTGATGCTTATAGTTGCAGTTGAGCTCCCAGAAGAGTTGGTGGCAGTCACGACATAGTTTGCATTAGCAGTGACAGCCGTTGGGGTTCCGCTGATCACCCCCGTTGTTGTATCCAAAGATAACCCTGCTGGTAATGATGGGGACACTGAGTAAGAAGAAGGGGTCCCACCACTGTGTCTCGGTGTGTTTGACGCTATTGCCTTATTGATTGTGTATGTCGCAGGATTCAATGAATAGCTTAATGAACTTGGGGTGCCCGTATTCGAAGAACCTGAGGAGCCCGTACCACTATTTGAAGAACTTGAGGAGCCGGTACCAATGGAACCTCCACCACAAGCGTCTAGAATAAGAGCCACGTTAAGCAGGGCCGTTTTCTTCAGAAATGAACGTCGAGATATAAGTGATTTTTTCGCCATAATTTCCTATCCGGCTAACATGCGCTTTAATATATTAATTACGTATCTGTTTAGGCGCGCATCATATTTTTTATGTGAGTTTGATTTTCGATGTTAGTAAACTATGTTCTTTCAAACAGATAATCCTTCGACAAAAAATAGATCTAACATATATTTTTTCGCTCAATTTGAGAAATAATACTCACTTTATCGATTATATTATTCTGTCAAACTATTTTAGAGACTAATGAAGTCATGATAAAAATATTTTTGCACTAAAAAAATCTAAAACATGCATCAAAATAGTGCGAAAATCGCCTTTCTTATCCCTGATTAAAATCTAAAATTTTGAATCGAACGAAAGTATGTTTTGATCGATGCTGATTAAAATGACCAAAACGCCTATACAAAAACGGACAGGCTTATTGTGAAATTTTACATCTCTAAAACGGCACATGTATCCCTTCAGTATAACTCGCTTGTCAGTGAACCAGACACAGCTCTCATTTGTTGTATCCGCTCCAGAACGTGTAATTAAATCCCAGTTCGTATACCGACAGTGCAGATACAGAGCATCTACACACTGGATAAGACTATCGTTTGGATGGCTCATACTAATTTTTTCGGTACTGATACAGATATCGCACATAATAATGATCCGGCAAGACGAGCACGAGCTTCCAGTAAAAAGGCGACACTGGCTGGCCAAGGCATAGACCTTTGCCTGCTATGAATTTCTGGCTGGTACTCTGGCATGAGCTACGCGTATCGCCGCGCGTTGCCACTAACCTCGACATGCCAAAACCCGTTATACAAAATTATCGTCACTCACATGAGATAACACGCTAGTACATAATATAAAGCATGGCGAAGAACGCATTGCATCGATGCATTTGCTGCCTACTGTTTTTTCGCAATGGGCATGATGAAAGCAAACTCGTAAGCTATAACAAGTACTAAGAACCCTTCGTTAAAATTTATCCGTGTAGTACGCCTTTTGCACGACCGGTGAATTATAGTTGTTGTGCTTATGTGGGTTACTGCACATACCTGGGTGTGTCATGTGATACAATTAGAAAATTTCGGCAAAAATGCAGTTTTTGGGACGTTGATTTGAAGTGATACGGATGTGACGTCCTGATTGAAGTGGATGCATCTTTCATCCTATACGGTTGGCTTTTTAAAACTAATAAATCATAAAAATGGAGGAGACAGCATGGAAAGATTAAACTCACCGGTACCGTATCTGACAACAGAAGAATATCGAAAGTTGATCGCTGAAGCCACTCATCATCTAGCGGAGTTGTGCGAATTCAAATGTGGAGATGTTAGAGACTATTGGCGGCAAGCGGAACAGCGAGTTCTCACTGTGATATCTGATATCAGCATCCAGTACGATGGTAATACTAAACTCCTGCGCTGAGCCGTTGGCAAATCTCAGTTATGCTACTTTCGGAATCCCATTTGTACTGATTGAATGCACCGCTTTTCGCAAGAACCACGAAAAGTCGAACGAGCGGTTCTATAACAATTGCCAGCTTTCCATGAACAATCCTCGGTAAAAATCATTAATACCGTATTACACGCACTAAAATACTGCAAATTAACTGAAGAGGTCAGAAATTTGGCTGATAACAGTGCGCAATGAATTGTAAATAAATGTTAATTTATTGTTTGCTAACACGCCATTCGGTTAGCTAAATTTCCTGTATACGTTGCAATACGGTGCGTAAAGCTTCAGAACGGTGCGTAACCAGGTAGGATATGGTCGATGCCCTTCATCGAACTGAGTCTTGTAAAACACTAAGTACGTACGCGCTCAGTACTCCTTTCCAAATGGGTCCTTCCTGTTAACGCCCTTTCGGTAGTATAGCCCTAGTATTAACAAGGAGTTATTCAGTTCAGCGAAGCGCTACAACAATTCTGGTACTCGGGAGCAATCAGTCTTGCCTCCAGTCTGCGTTTTCGCGACTGATGTTGGCTCCAGCCAGCCAGTTTAACTAAAAGTGTAATATTTACCGACAGTTACGCACTGTATTTGACCATACTATCCACCGTCACTATGTGCGGTATCGCACATATCCCATAGGCACAGTATGTGCATTGCATCACATAACTCAGAACCAAACTCAAGCAGTGCGCAAATTTTAGAGGTTAAAAAGCGATGTCTAACAAATTACCACAGGCAGTAACGTCATTAGTAAAGCCGACTGATAATGAATTACTTGCTGCATTTCCGGGGGAAGTCCAAGGACGTCTTTTTCCACATCTCGAGCTGTGTACACTGGAAATGGGCAAGGTGTTGTATGAAGCCGGTGACGCCATGCGTTATGTCTATTTCCCGACTGATTGTATTATCGCGCTGGTATACGAGATGGAAGACGGTGCATCGGCGGAAATTTCAGTTGTCGGTTTGGAGGGGATTCTCGGCATCGCGGCCTTTATGGGCGGTGAGAGCACTTCTAGCCGCGCGATTGCGCTCCATGCAGGACATTGTTTCAGATTACCGGCACAACGCCTGCAACATGAATTCAATAACGACAGCAGTGCGCGAATGATATTGCTGCGTTATACCCAGTCGTTGATCGCGCAAATGGGCCAGACAGCTGTCTGTAATCGTCACCACACAATTGACCAACAGCTATGTCGTTGGCTCCTGCTTTCCCTGGATCGCCTGCCGGGTGACAAAATCTCCATGACACAGGAACTTATCGCTAACATGCTGGGTGTTCGACGCGAAAGTGTCACCGAAGCGGCCGGTAAATTACAGCACCGTGGTGTTATTCGATACCAACGTGGGAGGATTACCGTAATAGATCGGCCACAGCTTGAAGAACTGTGTTGTGAATGTTATGCCGTGGTTAAAAAGGAAAGTATTCGTCTGAATCCAAACAATTCTATGCAGAAAAAATTGGGATACGTGCAAAACATAACAACAATTTAGGGTTGTTGGCAGGAATAGACGACTACGTTCTGAACTTTGAGAGTGCGTCGTTGATATGTATGTTTGCTTCAGTAAAATTACTAGCAATGTTAATTTGTATTGGATTAACGAGATTAAAGTATGAGAAATGCAAACTGCCTGAGTTATAAATAATGTCTAGGTGAAAGTTTATTAAAGTAAAAGTCCAGGGACGGTTAAAGATAACTATCCTTCGAAGTATTATTATGGATACTGTTATTTATATTTAATAACAAACTAGCAGGTGCGTTTCGATAAAGTCCGTACTTCCTGCAATCTTATAAATAATTCTATTCCGCCCGTTTCTCAGATTTTATCATTTTGGTTTATTTCGTCTGAAATTATCCACTGGCACTTTTATCGCGCATTCAACTCAATATATTTTTCTCTGCGACATCGCCGGTATTTATGAAGAGCATCCCGTCCTAAGTCAGGTAATCCAGCAGACATAACGCTTATGTGGGCATAGTGTGGTTGTCGGATGGCAATACAATCAAAACTGGACAGGACGTTCATGGCGAGCATCGAATACGAATAATAAACTGTTGCGAAAATGGATGCGTCATGCAGTATGCAGCTAAATCAAATACAAATAATGGGGTTCAGAATAGAAGGTAGTAACGTTAAGATTGGCAGCAGGACAAAATGCATTGTTTATTCAGGGGAGGTGACGATGCTGCGTACCGATGCCCTATTGATCTATCGTCCGGATATCAAACACAATTTAACCTTTGTATTTCGCGGGAAGCGTTGGACGGTTTATACCATCCTGCTGGCGATCCTGGTTTTCATCGGCACCCATGCAATCAGCCATATGGTGCATGTCCAGTATAGGGACATTCTGGTACCCGGAGGTTATGTAGTGGGTTGCCTACTGTGCTGGTCATCTATCAGTAATTATTTCACCAGTAAGGTGCTTGAGTTCAATCCCACGCTTAAGCGAGTGCAGTATCAGGCGTCGAGTCTGTTTGGTAAGACAGAATGGGACAAGGACTTTGCTGAGTATATCCAGGTCCGGCTTTGGCGTCCCGAACGTGCATCGTTTATCGTTATCGTGCTCAGACTGAGAGATGGGGAAGAAATACCCTTAGGCACCAGTGAAGCAGGGATATTTGGTGTTGATAAAGCCAGGACGATAGCGAAACATATAGCGGAAATTCTAAATGTACCGATGATTGAAGAGAGAACTGTACTACATTAGGCGCCATGGGTAGTTTGCGCTTGCGCGCAATCTTTTCCTGGTGACACAAACCTCCTGGGTTTGCCCAGGATAGAACCAAGTAATCCTGACAAGATCATTGTCATTTCCGCGGTGACAAAGTTCAGAATCCTGTAACATCTGTTTGTCGCTACTCGTCAATCACCTTCTCTTGTAACCTATGTGATTATGTTGCGTACGCTTTTTACCCTCTCCAGTCTTTTGCTCGGCATCGGCATGTTGTTAATGGGCCTGGCCCTGTTAAGTACTTCCATGGGCGTACGGGCTGTGAGTGAGGGTTATAGTGACTCGGTTACCGGCCTGGTCATGGCCAGTTATTTTGGCGGGTTCATTGCCGGCAGTTATCTGTGCCCACGCCTTATACGCCGGATCGGGCCAATCCGCAGTTATGCGGCGTTTGCCGCCATCGGCGCAGTTGCCGCGTTTCTGCCGACCATCCTGGTACAACCACTATTATGGGCGGTATTACGTTTTATCATTGGTTCAGCCATGATCGGTTTATATATGGTATTGGAAAGCTGGCTGAATGCGACCACGCCCAACGAAATTCGCGGCCGAGTATTTGCCACGTATATGATCGTCACCCTGATTGCGTTTGCACTGGGACAATTTCTGTTATTGCTCGATCCCGATGCGCAGACCACCGCATTTGGTATTGCCGCTGTGTTTTTTTCATTGGGCCTGATCCCTATTGCCCTGACACGCCTGCCAGAACCCAGGGCTGTGCCCGAAGTGGCACTACACCTACACCAGTTGATTCGTCTATCACCTCTAAGTGTGGCGGGTGCAATGGTTGGTGGTTTGACTACCAGTAGTTTCTGGGCACTGGGTGCAGTATTTGCCTATCGTATTGGTCTAACAGGACCTTCGGTGGTGCATTTCATGGCCATTACAATATTTGGTGGCGTTTTACTACACTGGCCGATCGGACGGATTTCGGATTTCATTGATCGGCGCCTGGTCCTGATAGGGGTAACGATACTGGCAATGATTATTGCCCTCATTGGTGCGGGTGTTTATACGCACAGCCTGTTCGGGTTGTATAGCGTGATGTTTATCCTTGGCGGTATGCTGTTTCCCATTTACAGTTTGAGTGTGGCCTATCTCAATGATCGTGTGCAGGCGGGTGATGCGCTGGATGCCAGTTGTGGCGTGTTGCTCACCTATGGTTTCGGTGCCCTATTTGGCCCGATTCTCGCCGGCGCAGCAATGACCTGGCTGGGTCCGGTCGGCTTGTATTACTACCTGGTCGTCGTGCTGTGTGGTTTCATGCTGTTTGCAATCTTGCGTGTGCTTGCCAGAAAAGCCGTGCCTATAGCAGAACGCAGCAGTTATTTGCCCATGACCCGTACCTCGCAGGCGGTGTTGGAACTGGATCCCCGTGTAGAACAAGTCGAAAACGAGAATACGAAGGTCTAATGAATTAAGTCTATCCAGGTCTTCTTTAACTGAGAGCTACAATGGTAAACCATCGTTAGAATGCTGCAAAAGTACGAACCGATAGAATGATATCAAAGGGATTGAGTTGTAAGAACTTAGGTAGAATAAACTATATAGAAAAGAGATTCTAAAGCACGGTAACCGGGTATTTGGACTAATGGACAAACATTTACTTTTTGGAGAACAACAACAATGAATAATATCGTTTCCCTGCATCTGCGTTATTTCCCCTTTCCCGGTCGTGCTGGCCCGATTCGCGATGCCCTGCATATCGGTCGCATCCCGTTTGAAGATGAACATGTGCCACCGGATCAGTTCAGACCTAGACGTGCGGCAGGGGAGTTTCCCTTCGGCGGATTGCCGGTTCTGGATGTCGAGACAAGCGACGGTAAAGTGTGTTCAGCTCAGAGCAATGCAATTCTGCGCTTCGCGGGGCGCCTGTCAGGTCTCTATCCAGTGGAGAATCCGGTGCAGGCCTTGAAAGTCGATGAGGCACTGGATATGGGTGAGGATATTAATTGTCTGATCGGGCCCAGCATTCACGAACAGGACGAGACTAAAAAACTGGCCATGCGTAAGGTACTGGCAGAAGAGACCCTGCCATTCTGGGGGAAGTGCTTCGAACGCCTGCTCGTTGCCAATGGTAATACCGGTTTTATCGTGGGTAGCAGATTAACAATCGCTGACCTCAAACTGTACTGGATTATCGACTGGTTGAGCAGTGGTATGCTGGACGGTATTCCCACAACGCTGTTTGATCAATTCACCCCAGTGACGGCCTGGCGCAAGAATATTTCGGCAGTGCGTGATGCGCGTTTGGCAGAAGTCGAACGAAATTAAGCCGCAAGCCTGAAGAGGACTGAGGCAATGTCTAAATTACTACAAATCGCATTTATTACTGTAATGTTGGCAATCGGTTTTCAAAGCAGGGCGGAAGATGTGCTGACAGTCAAGAATATCGGGATGGAACTGGGCCGTGACCTGGTAAATGATGCGGTGATAACCTGTCGTGGCATGGGCTATCAGGTAAGTGCAGTAGTGGTCGATCGCAATGGCATCCTGCGCGCGGCGCTACGCGATGATCTGGCAGCACGCTTCACGTTACAAATTGCCGAGGAGAAAGCGAATGCGGCAATCATGTCAGGTATTGATTCCGGTGAGTTCCGCAAGAACCGCAAGGATATCCGCCCGGAAATGAATCATGTCAAAGGCATCCTGATGATGGAAGGCGGTGTGGTCCTCGCAGCGGGCGGTTATCGCATTGGCGCACTGGGCGTCAGTGGTGCACCCGGTGGTGACAAGGATGCCGTCTGCGCAAAGAAGGCGATTAAGGCCATGCAGGAACGCCTGGAGTTCGGGCAGTAAAATAACCTCCACAACGAACAGATAGTACATATTTGTATTTTTGGTAAAAAATAAAATTAAATAAAAATACAAGCAAGGACGTTCTGAATAGTGACAAAGTATCTTCCCAAAAATATAATTACCAGCGAATTAATACTTTATTAATCTCAATTCAGGAAATTGAAACAATAGTCAGTTTAATGCGCCAATGGCATTGTATTTTATATAAAGGGACAGGAGGGGTTATGAAAAAGGTAATTATGTTCTTTGTGGGGGTGTTCTTCTCTTACAATTGTTATGCAGCGAATACGTATGTTGGGGTAGGAATTGGCCAGGCCAAGGCGCAGGATAGCGGGAGCTGTTCTGACCTGTCGATAATATTTGATCCCGGTTATTCATGCAGCATCGATGATACTGATACCTCGTACAATCTGTTCGCAGGATATCAGTTTGCGCCGAATGTCTCAGGTGAGCTGGGCTACATTAACCTCGGAAAATACAACATCGCTGCGGCGGGAACAGTTCTTGGATCGCCTGTGGAGGTGAACGGTGATTTCAAGGCGACGGGTATTACCGCGAGTGTTGTCGGCACTTACCCCATCCAACCTAATTTTCACTTGCTTGGACGGCTTGGTATTTTTAGTTGGAACCTCGATCTAGACG
>JBECKZ010000210.1:0-29053 GCA_040235555.1 Thiohalomonadales bacterium
ACACATCAATGCTTCGTCCTGGCGACTCACCGGTGATGCAAGCCTGCATGGACTTGCAGGTCAATGGCGTAAGTTCGCCATGCCTGCCAGTGAGGTGTCAGCCCGGTTTAGCGCTGATCCACAGCAAGCGACATTGCACGCCAGCCTGAGCACTGCAGGTCAGGCGGTGATGCTGCAGGCTGATGGGGTACACCAGTTTGCCAGCGGTCACGGTCATGCCGAGCTCAAGCTGATGCCGGTGGTTTTCAGTAAATCGGGCTTCAAATTGAGCCAGTTGCAGAAAACCTGGCCTTATCCTTTCGATGTCGATGCCGGTCGCGCTTCAGCTGACGTTCAGCTCCAGTGGTATAGAATGTTAAAAATAGCTTTGGATTTGCAGTTAGATAAAGTTGGCGGGCACTACAACAAAATGACTTTTAGTGGACTTAATAGCAAGATGTCTTTGGCCATGGATAACGGGATTGCAACCCATAAAGCCGCCCAGGTAAAGGTTGCTTTACTGGATATCGGCTTTCCAGTGGAAAATATCACCACGCAGTTTGATCTGGTGCCGGCCGCCGGGACTGTGATGCCTGTAGTGAAGGTCCATAAATTTAACGCCGAGTTACTGGGTGGTGTAGCCCATACCGGCCCATTTACCCTGGATTTTGCGCGCGACAAGAATGCATTCGTGGTACAGCTTGAACATATCGGATTGCATGAGATCATGTTGCTGGAACAGCAGCAAGGCTTAGTGGGCAGTGGCGTGCTGGATGGTAAGATTCCGATCAATATCTCACGCAAAGGTGTTGAAGTCATCAATGGCCAGCTTGGCGTGCGAGCACCGGGAGGCGTTATCCGCTACACGCCGACAGACAAAGTAGCCAGCCTGGCACAGTCCAATCCGAATATGGGTTTGGTTGTTGAGGCGCTTCGCAATTTCCATTATCAAATCATGGATGTGCGAAGTGATTATAAAGCCAGCGGTGATCTTGAACTGCAGGTTCACCTGGAAGGTAAGAACCCGGATTGGCAGGCGGGGAAACCGCTGCATTTGAATCTGAATCTGCAAGAGAATATTCCTGCACTTTTACGCAGCTTGCAGTTGAGTGGTGAAATCAGTGAACGTTTACGTCAGCATTATCAAAACACGCATTAACGGACGCTCGGTGCAATCGTCTTATGCCGGGTGAAGTGTGGTTGTCACAGAGGAATGGTGCTATTCTGATGAAAAGAAAATGCTTGCTAAGGGAATCTCATATGCGTATTGCTATGATCAAATCTGGCCTTTTATTCAGTATCGCCATGTTCGCTGGTGCCTGTACGCCAAAAGTGGAAGTGGTCGCACCGGATAAACCCATCACGATCAACCTCAATGTCAAAATTCAACACGAAATCCGGGTCAAGGTCGACAAGGACCTGGACAAGGTGTTTAGTGAAGACAAAGGCCTGTTTTAGTTTAAAGGAGTTGCCACAATGACAAGACGCTTAACCTTACGTTGGTTTACCATCCCGGTTCTGCTTGCCGCTCTGGCAGGTTTGGGTTGGTCGGCACCAAGCTGGGCAATCGGGTTGCAGGAAGCCAAGGCCCAGGGATTACTAGGCGAACAACCAAATGGTTATCTCGGTCTGGTGAAGGCAAACGCCCCGGCGGCGGTAAAAAGTCTGATGAACAACATCAATGCCAAACGTAAACAGGAATACCAGTCTATTGCGCAGCGCAATCATACGCAGTTGAACGTGGTTGAAGCCCTGGCTGGCAAAAAAGCCATCGAACGCACCCCTCGGGGCCAGTATATACGGTTACCCTCAGGGCAATGGACGAAAAAATAATCCCCATCTGAAGCGATTGAAAAAAAACGCCCCGCACGAAGCGGGGCGTTTTATATACAGCTATGTAGACTTTAATTAGCTGTGATGACCAACCACTTCACCGGTAGACGGATCCAGGATCAGCCGACGGTCACCGTCATGGCTGCGATGGCTGAAGTCGAACATGCCATTCAGTGAACCGGCAAGCTGGTCAAACGAGTCATCGATACGACCCAGGTCCCAGTTGTCTTCAATGAAGCGCAGGATGGAGCTCTGATCGGTCACACTGTGGTCAACATAGTTCTGCTTGGCCCATGGAGAGATGACCAGCAACGGTTGACGCGGACCATAACCGCAACGATCCTGTTGTCCACCCATTGCTCTAGCACTATTACCGCAGGTACCATTGATGAGATCATCATGCTGTGCACCAGGAAGTCTGGTCTGAGTATCGTCGGACTGATTGACGATCGGTGGCATGACGTGGTCGTACCAGCCATCGGAATCGTCATAGGCGATGATCACAGCTGTATCTTTCCAGAAACGGGTCTTTTGCAGACGGTTGATGGTGTTGACGAGGAAGGTCTGCTCATCCAATGGATCGGAGTAAGCAGCGTGGCCATCCTGATAACCGGCAGCTTTGAGGAAGCTGACGGCAGGCAGGTTACCGGCATCAACAGCTTTCCAGAAGTCCATCATGTCATACTGGTGGTTGGCCTGACCGTCATGACCGATCTCGGCGACGGAAGCAGGTGGCAGGTGATGCGGATTAGCGGTAGACGCGTAGTACTGGAATGGTTGGTGGTGGGGAATGTAATCGATCATTGTGTTACCACCGATGTTCAGATGTGATGCACCACAGACGGCAGTACCGTCGGCATTGCGCGAGGTCGGCATGAAGCCACCTTCAAACCAGCCCCAGCTGATGCCTTTGGCATTGAGAAGATCACCAACGTTCTTGCCGTCTTTCATGGATACGTGGGCATAGTTATTGGAGCAATCGTCAAAGGTCGGATCGGGATCGTTGACGACTGTGCCAATGCCATTGGCATCTGGACTGACGACGCCATAGGTGTCGTTTGCCGGGTCAGTGGAGATTGCACCCCAGGTCTGACCAGACACCAGGTTCAGCGCACCCGGAGTAGATGGACCGAAGGTTGTGCTGTAAGAATTGTCGCTCATGGCGAAGTATTGCGCATAGTTCCACAGCGCAGTCACGGTGTTACCGTCGTAGTAATCCATGACCAGACCTGGTTTGTAGAACTGTGGACTGGTGCAGGATTCTTTGTTGGTCTTTTCCACGAACTTGTCCATCAAGCCGCCGTTCATGGCGGCCTGTTCGTCACCGTAGTGATGGTCCTGGTCACAGGTCAGTGCTTCATCCCGACCCAAACGTACCGGATTTGCGCTGTTCGGATTGTGGTTCAGCATGGTGTCGTTGAGGCCATTCACTTGCGGCGTGCCTTTGCGCGCAATGAATTTCGGCTCGCCGTCAGGGTTTTTGGCATTGGGGTAAGTGGCAAAATAATGGTCGAAGGACACGTTTTCCTGGTAAATGACGATGACATGTTTGATCGGTGTCGTCGTTGTCATCTCGCTACTGGCATATGCAGTCGGTACGGTTAAAGCTCCAGCCACACCCGCAATACCCAGCGCAATACTGCTTGCAATCAGGGATTGTTTGAACATTTTTTATACTCCAAATAAGGGTTATTGGGAAGCCAAACGGTAAAGAGTGCGTGTGACGGTTATGTGTCATGTAAATGAAATAAATTTGACGGCACGATACCTGCCTGGTTTTGATCTGCGTTATCCCTTGTTACGCAATTGCGCAAACTCAGCTAGGGGTATCGTAAGTTGTGAATATCGATCTGAAGATTGTGTTGATGAATTTCTGGTTAATACTGTTGGGCGGTCATGGGTTGAGTGATGAGCGATTCACTATGCAATTGCAATTGACCATGCTGCTGACTGATTAAATCAAGATAGGGTGTAAAGTCGTGCCAGGCGCTGGCATAGATGAGAAAGGCTTCTTCCGGGTCTTTCTTACTGAGGGCAGCAATTTCATTAAACAGGGTTTGCAGACGTTTAAACAGGTTGTCTATGGCCATGGCCAGCCAGGCATCATTGGTAATCCATTTGTCGATGAATTTATCCAGACGTTCAAATGTGCGCTTAAGCAGGGGATAACCGGTTTTGATTTCCTTTAGTAACCTTAACAATACGTAACCTTCATAGGCATCGTCAGAATAGATGCGGGGCTTGCTGATTTCCTTCAGATATGACGCACTATAGTCAGCATGGAATTTATCAAATTTCTCGATGAAGGCTGCTTCACTATCGATATCAGACAGAGGCTGTAGATTGCCTGTCACAACATCAAAGCATTTTCCTATATCATCAACGATTTTATTGAAGCGGGAATGAAATTCGCCGCCCTTGATTTCGCTATTAATGATTCGGCCCAGAGATGACAATTCTGTCAGTGCGACATTGATACTGGCCAGTTCCTGCAGGCAGTCCAGTTCGATACCCATTATCGCTCACCCAGGTTTCAGGTCAGGTCATTAATCTCTGCGATACAGGCGTTATCCTTGACTGTATGCAGGGCATTGTCAAAGACCATGCGTGAGTTAAATAAAACACTCTTGACCAGGACATCACCGGCGGTGTCCTTGATGACAAAGAAGCTATCACCATCAGGTACTGTCCCGGCGGCAATTTGATTCGACATCAGTGATCCTACCTTGACATCACTGATTGCCTGCTCGGCTTGTTGCTTGTCCGGGTATTCGCCACTCATCATCAGTGTTGCACCCTGGCCATCGAGAAAATAGAAATAAAATTGGCCATCCTCGTTGGTCTTGAGTTCGAAGCTTGCAGACATAACCATCCTCCCGGCGTTGAGTTGATGCAAGGGTAGTCAGTATTGCGTTACGATTAATAGTTGCAAGTGACGTGCCAGAGCCAAAGTGGCTGATTTTATAAGTTATTCACGGCTGGGTTAGCAGGATTTGTCGGGTCCGCAACAAATTCGTGGAGTCGGATGTCGCACTTCCAACGGTGCATCAAGGCCATTGTTTCTTATACCGGTGATACGAAGACTACCAGACGGTTAGATAGCGAGTGATAATTATTGGTACCAATGCCAGAATAACTGGCAGCATTCCTGCATTAACAATTTATGTTCGAATCTATTCAGACTATTAACTGATGTTAGACATTGCAATCATTGGTGGCGGACTGGCTGGTTTATCACTCGCGCAAAGCCTGACGGTGACTCAGCAGGACTTCGCGGTATATGAAGCCCGCGAACGTTTCGGTGGGCGTATTCTGAGCCTGCCTGAAACTCAGTCTTTCCGCTATGACATGGGACCAAGCTGGATCTGGCCAGATCTGCAACCACGTCTTGCCCGTTTCATTGCCGAGCATGCGATTGAGATCTTTCCGCAATGGTGTCATGGCACATCATTTTACCAGAGCGACAGGTCGCAGCCGCCGCAGGCATTCCTGGACCAGGGTACCTATGCTGCAGCCCGTCGAATTCAAGGTGGCGCATATCGCCTGATTGAAACCTTGTTGAGTACCCTGCCTCCACGGAGTCTGAAGCCTGGACATCAGTTGCTGGAATTGATTGATCAGGGTGATCATGTCGAGTTGAGCTTTAACTGTCGCTCGGAAGGCATCACTGTGCTGGCCAGGCAGGTGGTGTTGACGATACCACCGCGCTTGCTGGCCAGGACGGTGAGTTTTCAACCGGTACTCGATGCACGTTTTCAAGATCTGATGATCGCTACGTCGACCTGGATGGCAGGTCATGCCAAGGCACTTATACGTTATCGTCAGCCATTTTGGCGAGAAGCCGGATTGTCCGGTAGTGCACTGGCTGCTTATCAGGGCGCGGCGATGGCGGAGATATTCGATGCCAGTGCGTCTGATGGATCCCATGCCGCCTTGTCCGGATTTCTGGCCTTGACGGTGCCACTGCGACGCCAGTACCGCGATGATCTGGAGGCCCTGATATTGGAACAACTGGTACAACTGTTCGGTAAGGCGGCGGCACAGCCGGACGAGATCCAGATTCGGGACTGGTGCGACGAGCCCTTTACCGCGACAACCGATGATGAACACTTACCCACCGGTCACCCGCAATACGGTCATCCCTGGTTTCAGCTGGATCACTGGAATGACAAACTCTATTTTGCCGGCACCGAAACGGCGAAGGATTATGGCGGTTATCTGGAGGGGGCGCTGGAATCAAGCGAGCGGGTGATGAAAGCCTTGATCATGAATTGAACTTAAACAGTGTTAAAGGAGTGGAACGATGTCGGTAACTGCAACGGCCATGAATCTGGCCGGTTTTGAACATTATGTCAGTGGTTTGTTGCCAAGTATCAAGCGACAGTACGATCGTGGCGTCAACCGCGATTTATCACAACAGCACTGGCAGAATTTATTTCAGCGTAATATCACGTTGGGATTGCAACAGGTCTACCAGGATGCCCTGGACCAGTTGCGGCACATAACAACTGATCGCGAAAACATGGCGAGTACAGGCGAAGGTGTTAGTGTCAACGAGCAGGTATTAAAACCGCTTCTAAAGTTGATTGATGAACTCATGCAGTATGCGGTACAAAAACACCGTACTTCCTGTGCCTTGTCTAACTTTCCAGAGGAACATAATCCAAGTCAGGCTTATATCGCACAGGTGATGCAGGAGGTGGATCGGGACTGGTCGACGTTTGTTTCCCAGGTGAAGGCGGTGCTGTTGCGTTAAGCTAAATAGTTCTTCATTGATCCAGCTGATTGCCTTCCCAGACAGGCATTTCCAGACCGTTGTGGCCTACCGTGGGCGTGAGTAACTTCTGGCGGACAATACACCAGTCACCATCATGGCGTTTGGCAACGCGCATACTCCAGCCCCAGGTGACGGGCGGGCAGAGCGGGGTCCAGATGTTTTCCTGACTGAAAGGTAACTCGCGTTGCATAAAAAATGTGGTGTACTGCTCAAGAACCGTCAATGTCTCGACTTCTGAACCTTCCAGTTGGTCAGGAATGGGCTGTGTCAGGGTAATGCGATGACTGTGTTGAAGACTGTCAGCACTGCCGTTGATTTCAAGTATCGACGTGATCACGTCATGAGGTCCGATGCTATCCGTCAGGTAGAGTACAGGATTTCCTTCGCCACTCTCGCGCAAGGTAAAGCGCTCACCGTTCTTGAGCTGGGCAAAACATTGCGTTTCAACCAGGCTAAGCAGACCTAGATGAACTGCCTGCAGGGTGGTATTAAAAACAAAATCGAAGTTAGCCGTGGTAGTCAGTTGTGGGCCGGTTTCCGGGTGTATGATTTTAGGTTCGCAGAGGGCACTGTGAGAAAACACAAAGTGGCTGGTCAGGATTTTGGTCGTGGGCGTAAGCGTAAATGCTTCACCTTCGGCAGAGCATAGTACAGGTTCCTCTGAGGTTAGCTCACCATCCACGTCCCATACAAAGCAAAGATTATCCATTGCAGATAACATTCTCCCGTAGTGACGCGTATAGTCCTGACCACCACAGATTCCATGCAGTGTCTCATCCAGTCCATCATTGTTTACCTGATATTGCCTGCCAACAATTACGCTCGGCGTAATGGGTGTCACCACTGAAGGTGTGTGTTGGGGCGTTTTAAGGTAAACAACCTGATCGGACATGTCGATGTGCTCTTTTAATTCGCGGCTAAATATAGCAAGTCCGGTTGCAGAGGTATAGCAGGCTATTATCTTGTCAGGAACCTGACAATTACATGAGAACGTTTTTGCATTAAGATAAAATTATGGAGATGCAAGAATTGTTACGATTACACGGTGAGCTGTATTCGCCTTCACAGGCAGATACCTTACTGCAGAAATTGATTCGGGAGATTGAATGGCAGCAGGATTTTGTCGCCTTTGGCCGCCGCTTTGATGTACCCCGCCTGCAGGCATGGTACGCAGATGCAGGTGTGCATTATCGCTATTCGGATAACAAGCTCGAAAGTCATGTGTGGACAGAGTTACTACTTTGCATCAAACGGGATGTCGAATCCCGGTCTGGTCATGGTTTCAATTCGGTATTGCTGACCTACTATCGGGATGGTCAGGACCATGTCAACTGGCACGCCGATGATGAACCGGAGTTAGGCGAGGCGCCAGTCATCGCCTCACTGAGCCTGGGTGCCAGCCGCGAATTTCAGTATCGGCATAAGCAAAATACTGAACGCGGCAGACAGCCATTAAAGTCTGGCGAATTACTGGTAATGCAACCGCAGTTTCAACAGCAATGGGAACACAGAGTTCCACCGCAGCCGTATATCAGCGAACCCCGGATCAATCTGACCTTTCGGCAGGTAGTGACACAGCACGATCAATAAACAGCCGCCATGGCGGCGGCTGTCATCTGATCGACGTCTTCGCTCGTTAATTACGCGAAATACAGTTTGCGCAGTTCCAGGATGCTCGCTGCAGTGAGTTCCTGTTCATCGCTTTTACGCACGAGCTTATACATGCCGTTGCTAAACAGGATTTCTTCACCTTCAGAAGCAAAGGCGACGACATTGTGTTCGAGGTCCAAAGGCTTACGGTAGAGTCCGCCAATATGTTCATTAAAGTCTGCGACGAGACCGGCATGCGGCGGATTATTCACAACGCCCCACCAGGGTAAACCGCCCGGGTCATAAGACCAGAAATCACCATTAGCCTGTGGTGGCAGGCAGCGTTCTACCAGACGATCACCGATCACGCCAAACTGGTTACGACTGGCACCATCCGCGTCACCGCCCAGCGAATCGCGACACTCCAGGACCTCCTCACCTTTGACAAAGGCTTCACTCGCCGGAACAACGCGGTTCCATTTTCCATCCAGGGTTTTATGTTCAAACATCAGGCCTCCTCAATTGACTCTGGCGTTAGTTATCAATACCAGACTTCAAGCAAATACATGACCAACTATCCCGCAAAGACTTTAGGTTATTGTGATTTCTCTTTCGCAGTGACTAAGACCTTGATTTGCAATATAGGCTTGCGCGGGTTGGACAAGTCGAAGGAAGCTGTCTTATCTGATTTTTAGCCAGTTTGTTGTGACAAGCAATGTAAGCTTCACGACAAACGACAGGCGGACACACTGCGCTGGCTTACACCAAATGAATATCTTTTTGATTCTATGTTGATTTTCTTGTCGACAACTCGATACCTGGCATGGCCTGATTATTGCTGATGAGTCTTCGGATTTTGTCGGATAGCAGTTGCTACCGGCGGACCCACTTTTTTTCACTAATACCATATAGAGAGAAAATTATGTCCATACAACAAATTGCTGACTTCTCAGCTAAGGCCAGGGCCGATGCCGAACTGGCGACAAAATTAAAAGCCTGTGAAAAGCTGAAAGAGATGTTTTCCCTGGCCAGGGAGTACGGCTTTGAGTTACAGGAAGATGCCTTGTATCCACCCAACGAACCACAATTTACCGAAGACCAGTTATCGGAACGTCTGGTCAAGGCGCTGTTGCGGGCTTGAGCGAGCAGGGAGCAGCAATCGATGACGGCAGACAGGCTACTTGCTGTGTGCCGTCATCTGCAGACAAGCAACAGGAACACGTAGTGTGGCTAAGATCCAGATCATCGTAGGTTCGGTGAACGGTCGCGCCTGGCAAACGGCCAATGCGGTTGCGCGTTTGCTCAGCCATCAAGGTCATCTCGTGCGTGTGAACGATGAACCCAGCGTGCCCGATCTGTTGCAGGATAAGGAAGAAGTTTTGCTGGTGTGCTGTTCGACCACAGGCGAGGGCGAGCTGCCAGATTATCTGTATCCGTTGTTTTATGCGCTGGATGCGCAAACCGTGGATCTCCAGGGCCGCCGTTATGGCGTGATTGCCCTGGGTGATAGCGGTTATCACAATTTTGCGCAGGCCGGTTACATGCTGGAAAATGCATTGTATAGCTCGGGCGCCAAACGGATTGGTGAAATGTGCGTATTGGATGCCCGCCGCGTCGAAAATCATTCGCTCGCCGCCGCGCTATGGGCGAATGATTGGGTGGCTGGTCTGGCTTGCTAAGACCTGGTAAGACGGCAAATTTAAAATGTTACTCGCAGACCGGCTACAACCCAGTCGCTTGAAGGCCTTGCCTGCACGGCTGTATGAAACGTGCCCTACCGAGCAATTTGCACGTGCGGTACTTCTACATATGAACACACGCCTGCTGGCACAACTCGGGCTAGAACAGCAGCAGTCAGCCAGCGAAGAGAATGTGTTGTCCCTTACGAGTTCGCAATCCGCCCAGCTGCAACCCATCTCCACGGTTTACGCGGGTCATCAATTCGGGATCTACACTTCGAAGCTGGGCGATGGGCGCGTGCACATCCTCGGTGATGTGATTGCCGCCGATGGCAAACCATGGGAAGTGCAACTCAAAGGTGCCGGCGCAACACCGTTTGCCAGGGGCAATAGCGGACGCATGCGCCTGGCGGAGGCGATCACGGAATACCTCGGTTGTGAAGCGATGGCCGGTTTGGGCATTGCCAGTACCCGTGGCCTCGCGCTGATTCAACACGCCGGGCAGATGGCTGAATGTATCTTTGTGCGCACAGCCCCGAGCCATTTGCGCTTTGGTCATTTTGAGTATTTGCATAACCAACAAGATCAGTCGTTGCTCAAGGCGCTAGCCGACCATGTTATCGCCCAGCAATATCCTGAATTATTGAGTTTGACTGACGCTAAGCGTTATCTGCAGTTTTTATTTGCCGTAACCGATCGCACGGCCCGCCTATTGGCACAATGGCAAACCGTCGGCTTTGTGCATTCAGTCATGAATACCGATAACATGTCTATCCTTGGCCTGACCCTCGATTACGGGGTATTTGGCTTCATGCAAACATACGACCCGGCTTACTCGCCAAATGTGAATGATGATCAAAACCGTTACGCTTTCGACCAGCAGGTGGAAGTGGCATGTTGGAACTGTCTGGCCCTGGCCGAGTCACTGATTGAACTGTTACCCGGGCAACGCGTCCCTGCATCACTCCTGCGCCTGTTTCGAAAGGTATATGCCGACAGCTGGCAGGCGTTGATGCGCAAAAAACTTGGTCTGTGTGAAGCACATCCAGGCGATGGCCGCCTGATTGACGATTTGTTGAATTTATTGCAGCAACATCATGTCGACTATACCCGTTTCTTCCGACGGTTCTCCCATGTCGGCCGCTTTGGCGATGCAGTGATGGCGGATATGATTCCTGCCTGGAATACGGCATTTCGTCCCTGGTTTGAGGACTATCGTCAGCGTTTGAGATTGGAGTCGGTAGCTGCGGAAGCGCGTGTCTCTACTATGCTGGCGTACAATCCGCGCTACATCCTGCGTCAGGAACTGCTGGAACAAGCGATTCAACGTGCCGAGCAGGCGCAGGACTTTGGTCTGTTACAAGACTTGTTGTTGGTTCTGCAATCACCCTATGCAGAACATGAAAAGTATGAATACCTGGCCTGAGGCAGAATACATGGAAAATAAACAATCACTGCAATGTCGTCACTTTGTCTCCTATACCGGGGTCAAATTACCCTTGAAACTGATTACCCCGCTGGATGGTGAGAGCGTGGACAAACGCATCACTTACTTTCGCGGCTACTACAACGCACAGGAACAACTGGTCGCAGTGGAGAAGGTAGTGTATGGCGAAATCGAATTTGAACATCATTATCAGTACCATGCGGATGGTCGATTGCAATCGGCGGAACTGCGTGAGGTGGATGAAGCGCCAAGGGTTCTGGAATTCGAATAGCGCGGGGTAGGTGTCTGCTTTTGTTTGTTTTCAAACCCACAGCGAATTGTCGCTTTGCTGACAATTGGCAAATTTTCTCCTATACATCCCATGTAAAAACAGTCTGTTAGTCCGTGGTACAGGGATTGCATTATCTATCCAAACAATTTCCTGCAGTGAAGCTGGATTGATTAGTTTGAAAGCCGAGCCCTGAGATGAAACTACAGATTGAACGGCCCTATGCCGAGGCCTTGTTTGAGGCGTTTCCAGAATTGGCCTCGCTGAAAGACCAGCTGCGTTTCGGCAACCATGTGGAAGTGGCCTTCAATCAGTTGTCGACGACGGAACTGGCTTTCCTGCAAAATTTATATCAGCAGGCCGGACCTGTTATGCAGGGGCATGCTGCACTTATCGCGACCTTGCAAAAGGCAGTGAACGATGAAAGTCCACGGTTCGGCGCAGATGATCTGGAAATCCTGCTGCCTGCCATCGCCGAGTATCTGGTCAGTGAGGCGCAGCGCGGCTGGTTGTTTCGAGCCAATACCTCAGCCAAACCCATTGCCTATGTGGTCACACGCCTGGATTACACTCCCCCAGGCGAGGAAGAGGCAGGGCGAATCCTGCTGGAGTTGAAGGCCAATTCGCGTGGCAAGATTGCCATTGAGACTTTGACTATTCGCAGCAGGGACATTGCTGAGCTGACGGTGGCGGAGATCTTTGCCCACAAAGGTTACCTCAAAGAGACGCCCGAACTGCTCCAGGCCTATGAAGAATCCGCTGCCCGCTATTTTGACTGGCGTGGGCAGTATGGCAAACAGTTTGCCGGCCAGGGCACCGGTACTTTTGCCGAAGACCCGACGGCAACCCATCGCAATACTGACTGGTCACGCAAGCCGCAAGTTGTGCTGTCCAGCAACGGGATGCCGGCACGCATGGTGAATGATGAAAACATTCTGAGTGACCGCGTAGTCAGTTTCGAAGGCTCGGGCGATATCCTGAATGCCTATTTGCGCAAGGCCGGCAAGAGCGCGCGTTACGACTGCAAAGTGGAAAACAAGATGGAGGCCTCCAGGGAGTCGATGCCCAAAGGCATGTTTACCGAATTGCCAGTGCACGGTTACATCCTCATGTTTCATCTCGAACTGCATAATCATCTGTGGGTGCACGTGGATGATGTACAGCCATATGAATATCAGCCGGAACTCAAACAGAAACTGATCCTGCCGCAGGAGCAAACCGATCTCATCGACATCCTCACGGCCGAAATGGATGTACTAATGGATGACATCGTGGCCGGGAAGTCCGGTGGCACGACCGTGCTGTGTGCCGGACCCGCCGGTGTCGGTAAGACCCTCACCGCCGAAGTCTATTCCGAGATCATTCAACGGCCCCTCTATCGCGTACACTCCGGGCAACTCGGCCTGAACGTGGCGGAGATGGAAAAGGCCCTGAAAGATACCCTGACCCGTGCACAACGCTGGGGTGCGGTGATGTTGATCGACGAAGCCGACGTCTACATCAAACGCCGGGATGACAACATTGCCGCCAATGCCGTGGTTGGGGTGTTTCTGCGGGTACTGGAGTATTTCAACGGCCTGCTGTTCCTGACGACCAACCGCGTCGACGACATCGACGAGGCAATTATTTCCCGCTGTATTGCCATGATCAAATATCACCCCCCCAATGCGGATGATCGGCGCATGATCTGGCAGGTGATGACCCAGCAGTTCGCGCTGGAACTTGATGCGAGCCTGATTGAGGAACTGGTGATGCTGTTCCCGCAGGCCACCGGCCGGGATATCAAGGGCCTGACCAAACTGGTCAGCAAGTTCTGTCAGCATAAGGCAGTTGCGCCGACGCTGGATGTCTTCATGCGCTGTTCGATTTTCCGTGGCATGGAAATGCAACACATCGGCGCCCAGGCCTAATTCACGACGAAAGAGGAACAATCATGGCGGATATTACCTTCAACGGCATTACCATGGAATTCAGCGTGCTGGAAAAGCTGATGGACTCCCAGCTCAAACAGGAAGTGGCCGCGGCACTGGCAGACGACTCCGAGCAAGCACTGCTGAATGCCTATATCAGCGCGCACCGGGAAAAATTCGGTAAAGACTTTCCACTGGGGTAACGGACACATGCTGAAATTTTTTATGACCCCGGGGTCGTGTACCACCGGGATCCACATCCTGCTGGAAGAACTGGATCTGCTATTCGAAGTCCATCTGGTCAACCTGTTGGCGGATGATCATCACAAGCCGGAATTTCTCGCGCTCAACCCCAAGGCGACGATTCCGTTACTGGTCACAGAAGAAGGCCGGGCGATCAGTGAGTTTCAGGCCATCGCCTGGTGGCTGGCGCGGAGTTATCCCAAGGCCGGTTTGTTACCGGACACATTTGATGAGGAAGTGCGGGTGCTGGAGGTCATGGACTATGCTGTCGGTACCCTGCACATGCAGGGCTTTGCCCGTATTTTCACGACCGACAAGTTTAGTCCCAATGCGGCAGAGCAAAAGGCGGTTCAGCAACAGGGCAAGACCATCATTGCCGAGGGCTTTGCGGTCATGGATCGTCTGCTCGCCGACCGGGATTATGTGGCGGGAAAATTTTCCATTGCCGATGCGGCGTTGTTTTACCCGGAGTTCTGGGCAGTGCACAGTCATATCCCGTTACCGCCGCGTTGCACCGCGCATTACCAGAAAATGCTGACCCGGCCCGCGGTCAGACGCGTGTTGCTGGAAGAGGGATATAATCCTGACAGACAGGCGGTTGCGTAAATAATCGTATGGTGCTGACTTCAATGGCCGCAAGCAGTCATTCCGGCTTTGATTAAAACAACGATAAAGCAGAGCTTAATATTTAGAGTTGAGGTGCTGGGCGCCGCAGGTGTCCAGTCCCAGCGAGCGAAGCGAACAACTCGAACGAAGGTTAGGCCAAAAAAGAGTGAGCCGGGTTGAACAATAAATATTTCCTTTCATGCGCTTTTCCGCACTGCCCGAAAATGAATGTAAATCTTCGGCACATAACCCCACCAGACTGTACCTAATACACCATGGACTAAGGTGGGTGAGTAGAGTAGATAATCCAACACAGAATTATTTTCGCGTATGGCGTCGATAACCGGCCCAAGAGGTGTTTTCCAGAAAAGCACATGCAATATGGAGACTGGAAAATCTACCAATAACCAAAATGGCAAGATAAATACCCAACCCCATCCTTGGCCTTGCTGGGCAAGGAAGAAGGAGACCACATATGCGCTCAAGTGAATGACCGCAAGGGTTAACCCGATATTTTTGTAGTTATTCGGCGGTTGGGTCATAAGTTCTCTAAATATATGGCCTAACGCTGCCATAAATGGCGCGACGTAAGGAGCGTCCAGCGACCGAAGGGAGCGCATTTGATGGCCTTGTTAGATTTCTTCATATTGTTTCCAGTAACGTTCATATTTCTTTTTCGCAAAATCAGTGTCAGTGAATCCGGTATTGTCTTGTGCGCAATATTTTACAAATAAAGCACAGGCGTTTAATTGGTCTGGATTAAATAAAGAGAACCTTTCTTTAAAATATTTAGATAGTTCCGTATCATTTGCATGGTTATCAAGTGTATACAACGCATGGTCAAACATTACTTCGTCAGTGTTACCGAAATTCTTCAAATACCAAGTCATGTAGGCAGGTAGGTAATATCTCATTCCAATTTTATCTACATAACTTAAAGCTTATTGGCATTTCTTTATATGTTCTGATGGAACTTTCTGCCAAGGGCCAAAGTAATCTTTTATTCTATGCTCTTTATCATGCTCATAGTCATACTCATCATGGGCTTCTGCTACATGGATAGTGATGTCTTTTGGCTGTTCGACACCGTCAAACGCCTTGTCAATTATTTTAATTAATTCCTCTTTAGTCATATATGAAATCTAACGCCCTGGTGAGTGGCCGAGGGGACGCGCAGCGTCCACGAGGACCGAGGCCGATAGGCCGAACTCGACCAGTTTGTTATGCATTTTTTTCAATGTTTTTTACCACGTCTTCAATATTTTGTTCTAACAAGTCACGGTCTTTAGGTATAACACCAGAATCAATTTGATTTTCATTTAATGGTGGAAGTTTACGTTTGATTAATATTTTCGAACCATCACATTCGATACCATACGTGATGCGAAAGCGCTTATTCCAGAATAACTTTAACTTTGAGGAAGGAAATATGCCATTTTCAACTGGCTCATATAAATATTGACCATTGAGGCATAGAGTTCGGTTATCTCCAACGTCGAGCAGGTAAAACATACCTTCATCTTCGCATTCCTCAAATTCAATTGCATTTTTTACTTCATATTCATCGACAACAAGCTCACCATTCGACAAAGCCTGAGACATACTGTCTATATTACTTTTCTCATTTCTTGAGATGAATTTAAGGGCCATAAATGGGTACCATATGTACATAAAAAACGCCGCTATACCTGCACCCCAATTGACCCCTACAAAATACGAAAACAGCCAAAAGACCGGAAAGAATAAGACTAATGCGCTAATAGCTACTAAGACGTATCTCATTTTTTATGCATAACGTTGCCATAAATGGCCGAGCGGTAGTGAGGTCCAGCGACCGAAGGGAGCGCATTTGATGGCCTTGTTATGCATTTTTATACTCAACATATTGAGTTTCGATAAGCGCTTGTTTTCCAGTCACTTCAGGATGTTCTGGCCAGAGCGCGATTTCAACTTTCACGTAGCGATTGTCTTTGTAACTGAGTTGGTCCCAATCAAAGAATTCAATAAAGTGGAATATTGACTCGACTGGTGCATAGTCAAGAGGATAGTCCCAATAACCACTGTTAATTTCGCGATTAATCATAATCGGTGTTCTTACAGATGATGTCGGCAAAACAAGAATACTCCTATTTACTTCACCATAGCTGATGTTATCCGCTTTGGTTTGAAATACAACCAATGACTCAAAAAGTATATCTTGAACTTTTCTGAATAATTCTTCTTGCTCCCACCCGTTATTTTCGTATGGATCATCAACCCTAAAAAATCCATTGAACAACTCTCTGCTGGCTACACGAAATAAATTTAGTTGTTTGTTCATTTTCTAGTATGCATAACGCCCTGGTGAGCGGCCGAGTGGGCGCGCAGCGTCCACGAGGTCCGAGCCCGATAGGGCGACCTCAACCAGGTTGTTAGAGCTTTTTACAGATAGTATTGTTGTCACATATTTCACAATATTGACCTTCATCGTAAATACCGTAACATATATTAATACCTAACTTTTCTTGCATCTGTTTCAGAATACAACTGTTAGTCTTGTTTTCGCTTAAACAATAATGGGCAAGTTGCGCACGTAAAATAGCGGCTTCTTTTAATGTGTTTTCATGAAAAATTCTTTTGTTTTGCACTGTTTCATCTATTGTTAAATATTCACTGTCGTTGAATAATCGTAAAAATATAAAATTCAAAAAGTCTGGATTTGGTCTCGTTATCTTATATACATCACATTTATGAATCGGACAAAATCGAACTTCTGTTTCCGAAATAAATTCAATCGTATCACCGAGTTCCTTTTTTAATATCTCCTTAGAATTTATATTTTG
Source organism: Thiohalomonadales bacterium (assembly GCA_040235555.1). Classification (GTDB taxonomy): domain Bacteria; phylum Pseudomonadota; class Gammaproteobacteria; order UBA6429; family Thiohalophilaceae; genus RI-92. Next base: position 17,155 of record JBECKZ010000210.1, read on the forward strand.
CGCGAAAGATGAACTAAAAATTATAGATGCACACGCTGTCAATACGATTCTTTTCATCTATTAGCTCTAACAGTTATTTAGACGGACGGCTGTATTTTAGGGTATTAGACAGCCAGCCGTATAATACCTAAAAAGGCAGAAATCGTGGTTAAATATTGCGCTCTTTGTCCGTTTAGTTCATGATTTTTTTGTGAGATATGGATATCTCTTCAGAATGCTATGGCGTGTATCATGATGGATGCCAGTCTTGCCCGTTTCCTGGAAAATATATTAGTAAATTAGCTTGTTATAATCGTTGGCTTAACGAAACCGCGCCTTGCGGGAAATTGTTGGCGGGCTATCAGATAGCTGGAAGACTTTGTGTCACACTTGGCTGTTGATTTTATTGGGTTCGTGCCGCGGCGTAGGCTAACAACGCCGGTTCGATTTCTTCCCAGGCATACTCGGCTACCGCTTCGATGCCGCGGGCCGCGAGCTTTTCCGTGGGGCCATCACCGATCTTGGCCACGAACACGGCCTGGCAGTCACTGATGGTTTCCAGGATACCGGCCAAGGCACTTTTATCCGAGTGACCACCTAGACAATAGTGATCGACGTGACGTTGTTCGACCAATTGGCACTGGTCCGTTGATACATCGTAGATATAAAACAACTTGGCGTGACCAAAGTGTTCACTGATGGCACGGCCTTCCTTGGTGGCTACAGCAACCCGTACGACTTGTCCGTTCATGCCATGGCCTCTTTCAATAGCAGGGCAAGATGTTTTGCATCACGCTTGACGCCTTCCTTGATCTGATGCCGACAGGAAAAGCCGTTGGCCAGGATGCTGGCCTGCGGTTGTTGGCGCAAGGCAGGGAGCAGGGATTGTTCTGCCATTTGCATGGCCACCTCGGCATGTTCCTTCTCGATGCCGAAACTGCCGGCCATACCGCAACAGGTGGACTCGATAAGCTCGAACTTCAGCTCCGGAATGAGTTTTAACACCTTACGCATGGACTTCATGGCCCCCACTGCCTTTTGGTGGCAGTGGCCATGAACCAACAGCGGTTGTGCGTCGCTGCCAAGGGGATTGAAGGTCAGAGCAAAGCGTTTTGCCGCGATCTCCTTGGCGATGAACTCCTCGAATAAAATAGCGTGGCTGGCAACCTGGTCAGCCGCATCACCCAGTCCCAGGAATTTGTAATCATCGCGAATCGCCAGCAGGCAGGCGGGTTCCAGGCCGATGATCGGACGACCGGCCTCCACATGCGGCAACAACACCGACAGCATACGTTTTGCTTGTGCGCGAGCTTTGTCCACCAGACCATGGGCAATGTGGGTACGACCGCAACACAAGGGACGATCGGGGTCGGCACTGGTTTGAGTGGTCAAGACGCGGTAACCGGCACGGGTTAACACGGCGATAGCGGCTTCGGCATTTTCCGGCGCGAAGTGATTGGTGAAGGTATCGATCAATAACACAACTTCTGTGCGAGGCTCAGCAGCATGTTGCTCCTCTCGATCAGGCTGAAATACCACTGGTCGTTGTAAATACGACTTTACGACTGGTTCCGGGAGTGTGCGTTGTGCGCTGAGGCCAAACAATAGCTCTGTCATTTTTGCCAACAACGGCATTCGGTTCCGCAAGGCAAGCAGAGTGCGGAATCCCTGCACGGAGAGGGCGCGGGACAGATTCGCTAACAGTCGTGTACGCAATGAGGTGCCTGATTGCGCAAACTGCTGGGCCAGGTATTCCACCTTGATCATGGCCATGTCGACTTCATTTTCGCATTCGCGTTTGCAACCTTTGCAGGCCACACACAGTTCCATGGCCTTAGCCAGCGCAGGATTTGAAAATGCTGCCGTACCCAACTCGCCACTCAAGGCAGCCTTTAACAAGCGTACCCGACCACCGGTAGAAAAATTGGCTTGCTGGAGTACGCGGTAACTCGGGCACATCACACCTTTGGCCAGGGTTTCGCACTGGTGTGAGTTGATGCAGACTGCTACTGCCTTGGCGAAATTTCCACCGTGTTTCGGGATGTCGGCATAGGCGTCGCCCATGCCGGCATCCTGATAGCTGGACCAGTCGAGTACGGGATTAAACGTGTCCTGACTCAAACCGCACCTGCAACCTCGCGTACGGTGTTCGTCGTCGCGGCGAGGGCTTCCTCGAGGGAAATAGCCGGCGATTTGGGGTCGTAGCTTTGCAGTTCCTGATACACCGTCAGGATCTTGTCCGCTGAGGATTGACCCTTGAAGTCACTCTTTTCCATTGCCAGTTCATCGATGATCTCATTCCAGGGCACGCCATTGACCAGCGGGATGAGTATAAAATTGATACCGTCGATGCTGACCTGGCAGCGTTTTTTGATATTCACCACGAACAACACTGCTGTCATATCGCTGGCGAAATCAGCGCCGTATTTTGCCACTAAGGTTTGCAGTGATTGCAGTCTGTCGAGCGCGCCGATGAGCAGTGTCACTTTGTCATTGGCCAGCATGACCACACCACGCATCACCTCTGCCGGTGGTTTGGCATGGCCTTTGGCATCACCTACTTCGCCTTCAATCAGTACGAGTTCACCGCGATAGCCGAATACACCGGCTTCGCTGGTTTTATCCAGAAAATTGACATTAAATAACAATCCGGATTCTTTATATTTATCCAGTGGCATAACAAACCTCAAAGATTAATGGAATAATAGTTGCTCAGGGCAAGTTCCGTACCAGTTGCAGAAAATTCTGGAATGGCTTAGGAAACAGGCTGTTAGCTCAAGCGCTGATTCGGATAATTTTGAAATTTGTCGCAAACAAGACAATTTTCCCTGCTGCACAATCATTCAACGCTACAATGCATAGATATCGGTGGTATGCGCATATTGACTAATGCTTAAGCAAGGCTTCGGGAAAAACCATGTATCGAGTGTCGAGTGTTATAGGGATACTGTTAATCTTCGTCGTATCGACAGTTCAAGCGGCAACGCATTGTGGTAAACAGGGTATCTGGGTCCAGGTGCTGGGGTCAGGTGGCCCGGAGATCGATGATGCGCGTGCCTCCAGTGGTTATCTGATCTGGCGGGAGGGTAGGGCACGTATCCTGATCGATATGGGGGGTGGCAGCCTGCTGCGCTTCGAGCAAAGCGGTGCGCAATTGAATGACCTGGATGTCATCTTGCTCACGCATCTGCACGTTGATCACAGCGCGGATTTGCCTTATCTGATCAAGGCATCATTTTTTTCTGGTCGCGATCGTGACCTGCCTTTGTATGGACCGAGCGGTAACAGCCTGATGCCGGCGACGACCGAATTTGTCCGCGACCTGTTTGGACCAAAAGGCGCCTTTCGATACTTATCTGGATATCTGGATGGCAGCGAGGGCTATCGTTTGATTGCCCATGACCTGCAAGCAAAAGGCAAGGCACGGCAAACGGTACTCACAACAGCTGACTACCGAATCAGCGCAGTTCCCGTACACCATGGTCCCATCCCGGCATTGGCATATCGAATCGACATTGCAGGTCATGCCATTGTCTTCAGTGGCGACATGAACAATGACAATCACACCCTGGCCGGTCTTGCTACTGGTGCAGATCTGCTGATAGCGCATCATGCGATTCCGGAACAGGCAGATCGGGTCGCGCGCAACCTGCACATGCCACCGTCTGTGATCGGCGAGATTGCCGCCCAGGCTGGAGTGAAACAATTAGTACTGTCCCATCGTATGCAGCGGACTCTGGGTCATGAACAGGAAACCGCTCGCTTAATCAAGGCCCACTATCGTGGAAACCTGTCTTTTGCCGAGGATTTACAGTGTGTTAAGCCTTAGGCTGGGTCAGGGCCTGGTCGGGAACAGGCGAGCTAAGTTGCGGGTATCAAAAGGGCATTTTTTTAATATTCTTATATAATAGTATGAATGCCTTTCTGGGCCCGTTGACGCGTTATCGATTGTATAAATATCCATGAGTAGCCAGGACATACCCGCTTCGTTGTTGAACCTCACCGAGCTCTCCGCACAGGATGCCGCACTGATCATCCAGACCATGCGCGATACGCTCTATCGGGTGGATGCTGCGGGGAGGCTGGTCTATGTCAGTCCCTCGGCCGAGGAATTAACGGGCTATACCACGAATGAGCTCATCGGCACGCAAGTGACGAACCTCTATATGCATCCGGAAAAACGCGATGAATTCCTCGAACGCCTCAAGGCCGGCGAAGGATATCTGGATAACTACGAAGTGGAGTTGCGCCACAAAAACGGCCACGGTGTCTGGGTTTTGATCAACGTCCGCTACTTTCACGACGAGGTGGGACATGTCGCCGGTATCGAAGGGATTATTCGCGACATCACCAGTCGCAAGCTCATTGAGCAGGCGCTCGATTATGAACGCGAAAAGGCCCAGGTGACCCTCAAGTCTATTGCCGATGGTGTGATTACCACGGATGTCAACGGGCGTATCGAGTACATGAATCCGATGGCGAGTACGATTACCGGCTGGCAATTTGCAGCGGCAAAAGGCATGGCAATTGAAACGGTATATCACCCGGTGTCGGATTCCGATATTTATCAGGATATCAATCCTGTTACCGAATGCCTGCGCAGTGGTGAGAGCGTCATGTTCGCCAATATCCGCACGATGACGCGGCAGGATGGCAGGGAGTTCGCTATCCGTGACAGCGCCTCACCAATCCGTAGCCGCGAAGGCGAGATTATAGGCGTGGTCCTGATCATCCATGATGTCACGCATATTCGCGATATGTCACAGCAGCTGGCTTTCCAGGCCAGTCATGATGCGCATACCGGTTTGCTGAACCGGCGCGCTTTTGAGCAACGGGTGTTACACGCACTGGAATCCAGTCATGTGCATGGAGCGCAACATGTCCTCTGTTATATGGATCTCGATCAGTTCAAGATTATTAACGATACCTGTGGTCACATCGCCGGTGACACCATGCTGGTACAACTGGCGCATACCATGCAATCCTTTGTTCGCGACGGGGATACGATTGCGCGACTGGGCGGCGATGAATTTGGCCTGTTACTGGAAAATTGCCCGGTGGAGCGTGGTCTCGAGATTGCCGAACAGATTCGGGAATCGATTGCGAGTTTTCGTTTCGTCTGGCAGGAAAAGATGTTTGAAATCGGGATCAGCATCGGCCTGGTGGTGCTGGAACAATCATCAGGAGATTTGACTGAAGTCCTGAGTAAGGCAGATTCGGCCTGCTTTATTGCCAAAGACAAGGGTCGCAACTGCGTATATATCTACCACGAAGATGAAACCGGGTTGTCCGCCCAACACCGGGAAATGCACTGGGCACATGAGATTCAGCATGCCTTTCAGGAAAATCACTTCTGTCTGTATACCCAGGACATCATCCCACTCAATGACAGTCATGAACGCCACTGTGAGATCCTTCTGCGCATCAATCGGGACGATGAACTGGTATTGCCTATGGCCTTCATCCCTGCGGCCGAGCGCTATAGCCTGATGCAAAAAATCGATCGTTGGGTAATCCAGAAGACCCTGATGCAATTAACACAGATGCAACGTGCACAGGGCCTGGACCGTATTTATTCCGTCAACCTTTCCGGCTCCAGTATCGCTGATTCAAGCTTCTGTGACTTTTTGTTAAGTGCCCTGGACGAATTTGATGTGCCGGGCAGACACCTGTGTTTCGAGATTACCGAAACCGCGGCGATATCGAATTTGGTGAATGCCACTCGCCTGATCCGAAGTGTTAGCGAACATGGATGCCAGTTTGCACTGGATGATTTTGGTTGTGGCCTGAGTTCCTTCTCCTATCTCAAAAATCTGCCAGTACAATATTTGAAAATCGACGGCAGTTTTGTGCGTGATATTCACACTGATAACATCAATTTTTCCATGGTCGCGGCCATTAATAATATTGGCCATGTTATGGGTCTCAAGACCATTGCCGAATTTGTCGAAACCCCATCGATTCTGCCGAAACTGAAGGAAATCGGTGTGGATTTCGCACAAGGAAATTATATCGGTAAGCCGGAACGTTGGTACTGTCCATCAGAAACCGTATAACTGAAGCATCCATTCGCATGGCGCGAGGAACTGAGCTGATGCGTGCATAAAGTCGTGTCGTAGATGCGCTCACGTAACGCTGGCAGCACACTCGCAAAGCTGCTAGGGTTCGTCGACAACGATGCGAGCATTACTTTTCATAGTGATGGCGGTTGCATTAACCGCATGTGAGCGTGGCGAGCAGGCTGGGTCCAGTTCGCAGCAGTTGAGTGTGACTGTGTGGGCGCATGCCGGGCAGGCCAGCGAACGCAGGACCCTTGAACGCCAACTACAGGTGTTCAATCAAAAACATCCCCATATTCAGGCCAAACTCACCTTTATTCCTGAGCGTTCTTATAACGCCCAGGTCCAGGCGGCAGCCATTGCCGGTGATCTGCCAGACCTGCTGGAATTCGATGTGCCTTATTTATATAACTACGCGTGGCAAGGTCGGCTGCAACCACTGGAAACACTCTTGCCCACATCGCTGCAACAGGATCTATTGCCCTCCATCATCGCCCAGGGTACTTACCAGGGACATCTCTATGGCGTCGGCACATTTGATTCCGGCCTGGGATTGTATGGCCGCCGCAGTCGCCTGTTGCAGGTGCATGCGCGTATCCCGGCAACGCCAGATCAGGCCTGGACAATACAGGAGTTTGATCAAATCCTGCAGCGACTGGCACGACACGATAAGGACGGTGCTGTGCTCGATTTGAAACTCAACTACCCGGACGAATGGTTCTGCTATGCGTTCTCCCCGATCCTGCAATCGGCAGGAGGGGATCTGATCGACCGTCGCGATTATCAACATGCGACAGGTATTCTGAATAGCCCAGCCTCCGTCAGGGCGATGACACAACTACAACACTGGTTACGTGACGGGCTTGTCGATCCCAATGTGGATGATGCTGCATTCGTCAAAGGACGGGTAGCGCTATCCTGGGCCGGCCACTGGGAATATCGGCGCTATCATGCCGCATTTGGTCAGGATCTGGTGGTATTACCCTTGCCGAACTTTGGCCGAGGTAGTCGCACAGGCCAGGGATCCTGGGTATGGGGTATCACCCGCCATAGCACAGCTGCCAGGCAGGCGGCACAAATCATCGAATACCTGATGCAGCCAACACAAATCCTGGCCATGACCGATGCCAATGCTGCAGTACCCGCGACCCGTACTGCGATTCAGTTATCGCCGCTCTACAAGCCGGGTGGACCACTACATTTGTTCGTTCAGCAGTTGAGTGAAGGTGTCGCTGTGCCGCGACCGCGTACCCCGGCGTATCCGGTCATCAGCGCCAGTTTTCGCCAGGCCTTTGCCGATATTCGAAACGGTGTGCCGGTGCAACAGGCCCTGGATCATGCTGCACAGGTGATTGATCAGGATATCCGCGATAATCATGGTTACCCGGCCATTACGACGCACTAAGGTAACAGGATGATATCTATGTCACGTCAGCCACTCAGTTCAGCAGGCATTTTATTAACTCTACCGGCCCTGGTTGGCCTGCTGGTCTTTGTTGCCGTACCGTTTATGCTGGCCATTGTCCTGGCATTTACCAACTTACGGCTGGGATCGCCTTTACCACTGGAGTTTGTCGGCCTGCGCCAATTCCTGCGACTATTTGCAGACCCGGCATTTACTCACGCCCTGATTAACAACCTGCTGTTTGCAGCCGTGGTAGTGCCATTGCAGACCGTGTTGGCCCTGGCGCTGGCCCTCTTGCTCAACCAGCCCTTACGTGGGCGAACAGTATTTCGCACCGTATTCTTCCTGCCAGTCGTGTTTCCTCTGTCGTTGGTTGCCGTCGTCTGGATCCTGATCTTTGCGCCCGGCCCGGACGGTCTGTTAAACAGTGCATTGCACTGGATAACATTCGGACACTGGCAGGCGCACGATTTTCTGCATGATCCGTTGCTCGCCTTGCCGGCAATCATGCTCACATCAATCTGGCAGGGTGCCGGATTTCAGATGGTAATTCTGCTGGCGGCCTTACAAGGTATCCCTTTTGAATTATATGAAGCTGCACGTATCGATGGTGCCGGCAGTTGGCAGCGTTTCTGGCATATCACCTTGCCTCAACTGCGTAACACGCTGATCTTTGTCATGCTGGTGACGACCATCCTCGCGTTTCGCCTGTTTGAACAAGTGCAAATCATGACACATGGCGGTCCCCGGCATGCAACCACCACGGTTATGTACGAGGCAGTGCAGGCAGCGTTTAGCCGTCAACAGGTTGCACGTGGTGCGGCGATTACCGTGATCTTTTTTATCGTGGTCCTGCTGGTCACCGCACTGCAGCGGCAGTTCGCCCGACAGAGGCATGACTGATGCAGGCGCGTATGTTGGCGACGTTACTACGTTACCTGGGGTTAGTGATCCTGGCCATACTGTTTATTGCCCCGATAATGTTTATGCTAAGCGGTAGTTTTAAACCGGATGCACAGGTTCTCACCGAGGCCGGGTCCTGGCAGGCGTTTATCCCGTCACAACTGAACCTGGAAAATTATCATGATGTCTTTGCCCGGGTTGACTTCTTACGCTATTTACTCAACTCGATTTTCATAACGGGTATGGTTGTCTTGCTGGGGCTGGTGGTAAACAGTCTGGCCGGATATGGATTTGCCCGTCTGCCATGGCGTGGACGCAAGCTGATGTTCGCACTGGTACTGGCCATTCTGATCCTGCCACTGGAGGCCATTGCCGTGCCGCTGTTTTACGAAGTCACACTGTTTGGTTGGCGCAACACCTATCTCGTACAGATTCTGCCATTTATAGCGAATGCCTTTTCCATTTTCTTGTTCTACACGTTTTTTCTGGGAATGCCGCACGAACTGGAAGAGGCGGCACGAATTGATGGTGCAGGTATCCTGCGAACGTTTTTTTCCATCATCGTACCAAACAGCAAACCGGTGTTTGCCACGGTCGCGATCCTGACCTTTCTCACGCAATGGGGTGTCTATATATGGCCATTGATGGTGACCAGTGGTGAGACGGTAAGACCGCTGCCCCTGGCAATTGCCACGTTTTATACGCTACCACCACTGCAATGGGGCGATATCTTTGCATTCGGCGTCATGATGGTCTTGCCGATCCTGTTGGTCTTCCTGTTTTTCCAGCGCTGGTTTATCCGTGGTGTTGTTGCCAGTGGCATCAAGGGTTGAACATGGCCTCGGTTGCATTCAATAGCATCAGTAAAACCTTTGCCAATGGTACCCGGGCACTCATCGATTTTGATCTGCAGGTTCATGACGGGGAACTGCTGGTGCTGGTAGGGCCCTCAGGTTGTGGCAAGTCCACGGCCCTTCGTCTGCTGGCAGGCCTGGAATCAGTGACTGACGGGAATATCTGCATCAATGACACTGACGTGACTGACATGACACCGCAACAACGGAACATTGCCATGGTGTTCCAGAACTATGCACTTTACCCGCACATGAGCGTCAGGCGAAACCTGGAATTTCCCTTACGCATGCAAAAGCTGTCAGTAACTGAAAGACAGAAACGTGTCAGCTGGGCAGCCGAATTGCTGCAACTGACCGATCTGTTGGAACGGGTGCCGGCACAGTTGTCCGGTGGCCAGCGACAACGCGTAGCGATGGGCCGTGCCATTGTCCGGGAACCTCAGGTTTTTCTCATGGATGAACCCCTATCAAATCTGGACGCAAAGATGCGGCAGCAGATCCGAGGGGAGATCGCGGCGTTGCAACGGCGCCTGATTATTACGACCTTGTACGTGACACACGACCAGATCGAGGCAATGACCCTTGGTCATCGGGTTGCGGTAATGTATCAGGGGCGGCTGCAACAACTGGATGTGCCGCAGCAGTTGTATGCCCGGCCCGCCAATACCTTTGTGGCAGGCTTTATCGGCAGTCCGGGTATGAATGTGCTGCCCAGCCGGCTCCGGCAGGCATCGACCGGGCTACAGGTCGAGATATGCGGTAAATGGTTCGATGTGGGTAAGCACGGACAGGCTAATGCGCAAAGCCTGCTTGCCTACGTGGGGCAGGATATCTTCGTGGGATTGCGGCCGGAAGCGCTATTGCCGGCTGACCCCGCTGAGGCGATGCTGGAACTAAAGCTGGTCGATGTAGAAGAATTGGGCCACGAACAACTATTCTACCTTGGCGAACAACAGGCTTCGCAGACACAATTGATTGCACGGCATACCTATACCTCAAAGATAAACAAGGGTGGAGCAATGCCGCTACGTTTTGACTCAGTAGCGTTGTATTATTTCAATTCAGCAGGCATGGCCATTTATTCATAAAAAAGCAGGATGTGAGGAGCAACATGAAATCGAAAAAATGGATAGCAGGATACCTCGTAAGTTTTACGTTGTTGGCGCTGATGACACCTTCCGCCATGGCAGAGGAACAAAACGTATATGATCGTATACAGCTTTCTGCGCAGGCAACTGCAGATGTTGAGAACGATACGGTAGTGGCCGTGTTGTTTGCACGTCGGCAGGGCAGCGATGTCGTCAAGCTGACAACGGAAGTGAATCAGATCATGATGCAGGCAATCAAACGTTGCAAACAGGTCAAGGCAGTGGAGGTTCAGACACTGAACTACCAGACCAGCCCGGTATATGAGAAGCAACATCAAACCGGTTGGCGTGTCAGCCAGTCACTTCAGTTAAAGAGCCAGGACAATCAGGCACTGGGTCAGCTGATCGGTAAGCTGCAGAGTACCTTGATGCTGGAATCAATGTCTTATGAAGTATCACCGGGCCAGCGCAACGAAGTCAAAGAATCATTGATTGGAAAGGCTATCACTGCGTTTCGCAAACGGGCGCAAAACATCACTCAGCAGTTGGGGCGTAAACGTTACCGACTGGTGCGGATGCAGGTCGACACAGGCGGTATACCCGTGCAACCCAACCATCCGCCGCTCTATCGGGCATTCTCCACGGCAAGCGCACCCGCACCGACGATTGAGGCGGGGAAGCAGCAGGTCTCAGTTACCGTTACGGGTGAAATCGAGCTGGTATTAAATTAACAACAGGGGAACGGTTAAAAGCCGCTGTCGGAATCGACAGCGGCTTTGATATTGCAGGGCTTAGGCAGCCTTGCCGATTTTCGTCGCATCCGGGACTTCCTGCAACAGACCGGTTTTAACATCAAAAATGTAGCCATATATCGCAATATCTTTCGGTACGAGTGGGTGCCGTCGGATCCGTTCTACGTCCTCAGTTACACTGACTTTTTGATCCTGGATGGTGAGCCAGTCAATGTAATCGCCTTCACGTGAACCGGGACCTTTACCGGTATTACGCCAGCCTTTCTTATCCAGCGTCGCGGTGTCCAGACTCCCTGCCAGGAGATGGCGCATGATGTCATCGGTGAAAGTCTGCATGCCGCAATCGGTATGATGGATCACGAACCACTCCTGCGTACCTAGCAGTTTGTGCGAAATGATCAGGGAGCGAATGGCGTCATCGCTGGCACGTCCCCCGGCGTTGCGGATGACGTGGGCATCACCTTCGCTCAGGCCGGCGAATTTGTCCGGAATCAAACGGGCATCCATGCAGGTCAATATGGCAAAGTGGCGTGCTGGGGGCATGGCCAGGTTTTTCTTGTCACCGAACTCGGCAGCATAGGTTTTGTTGGCGGTCAGTACTTCTTTGAGGGTGGTCATGAGGGGCGTCCTCCTTGATGTAAGATTGTATGGCGTAACACGTCTGAAAACATCATTATAGTTCTAGCAGAGATTAAACATGTTGCGCACAGTGTGGGTGTTATAGCCATATTTTATGAAACAAACAGGAGGGTGCAGTTTCATTATTAATTTTTATAAAGAGTCGAGTTCAATATTGAAATGGACATGCTGCAGTATTTTTAGCGGTTTTACAGTCTAAAATTGTATGAGACTAATATAC
>JBECKZ010000019.1:0-36031 GCA_040235555.1 Thiohalomonadales bacterium
ATTACACACCCTGCCATCAACCCACGTAATCGCCTGTTTTTCAATCACATCAAAATGTGAATTTTTCACATTTTCCCCGGTGCTTTTTCACTGCCCCTGACTCGCTTTTTTCCTAACCTCGCAGCTACAAGGATTGTGGGGTGGCCATGGATGGCACTCTTAAGAACCGTCCCCAATAATAATTAATTTTGGTCGCGCTGATGCGCAACCCTTATGTTTCTCGCCAGTGTGAATATGTCACAACAAGACAGATCAATTGTTCACGGAGAGTTCCAGTCTGACTGTATAAGCTCTCAGTTAACGTTAGGGACAACTAGCGAGGAAACGACCATGAAACATCTGCTACCCCACACCCTGGTTGCCAGCGGGTTAACACTGGTTATGTCTACCCCCCACGCCGCGTTCAGCGATGCGGTCTATGACCGCTGGCAACAACAGCGCCTGCTGCACCCCAACAAGGCACAACTTGAACAGGAGCAACAAGGTAAGGTCTTTATTTACGACGGACTGCGGGACAGGGAAATCGATCAGGTTATGGATATCCAGTTTGATCGAATCCAGTTCATGATGTTCATTCGCACCATCATCACCGATGAGCAGGGCAAACCAAAGCGCGACAAGCGCAGTGGTGACGTCATGGCCGAAGACGATGATTGCTAATCCGGTCACGCTGACTATGTGCGAACACAAGACAACCCAGCCGGCACAATCTGTCTCGCCAGCACAACGTACTGCCGCGACACAACTGCTGCAGGCACACTTCGCCATTGCCAGCGGTGAATCTAGCCAGGCCCGGGAGGCTCTGCAGCATGCCCTGGCATTATGTAAACACGAAGACGACAGCTGCCTGCAGCTACTGAACCCGGACATCATCCGGGACCTGCTGCACTGGTCTTATAAACAGGGTATCGAAATGGAATTCGTGCACCAGCGCATCCATGCCATGCAGGGCGCTTCGGTGACAGCGGTTCCAGCTGCAGCGGAAACTGTCCCGATTCGGATTTACTGCCTGGGCCGATTCAATGTGCAAATCAATAACGAAGTGGTGGTGCAATCCAGTTATGGCCGCAACAAACCGCTGGAATTACTCAAGGTACTGATCGCCCTCGGCGGACGTCAGGTCAGCCAGGAACATATCAGCGAAATCCTGTGGCCGGAGGCGCTCGGTGATGGTGCGCAGCGCAATTTCAATACCACCCTGCACCGGCTGCGTAAGCTGTTGGGTTATAGTCAGGCGATCGTACTCAAGGATACGTTGTTGACCCTGGATAGCCATTACGTGCAAGTCGACCTATGGGAGGCCGAGCGCCTGCTTGGACAACTGGAACAACAATTGCGTCATGTGCATGCGGACGAAGCCCAGTTGCAAAGCCTGAGTGAACGGTTGTTTGCCCTGTTTCACGGCGACTTTCTCGCGACAGAGCCGGACCGTAACTGGGCCTTGCTCATCAAGGAACGCCTGCGTAACCGGATGTTGAAGATCCTGCAGTCCCTCGGCAAATACTGGCAGGCACATCAGCAGTCCGACCTGGCGCGTGAAATTTTCGAACGTGGCCTGGCCCTCGATCCCCTGCATGAAGTATTTTACCAGCACCTGATGCAGCTGCACATCAACCGCGGCCATCACAGTCATGCCGCTGCGATCTATGAGCGCTGCCGCAAGATGCTTGCCACCAACCTCGGTGTCATGCCCTCCGGTCGCACCCTGTCACTGTATCGCCAGACTCAACCAGCATAACTTCATCGTTCGTCATCTGCGGGTGCACATTTTGTGCACCCGCCACAGCCCGGTGCGCATGTGCCACGAGGCCTGTTAGCAGGATTGTAAGATTTTGGTAAGCCTTACACTCTTAAGCTGTATTCAGCCCAGGGAGCAACCGGCAGCCTGGTTGACACTTTTGTTTAACGAATGAGTGAGGGAAACCAATGAACACAACAATCAAAATCCTGTTAGGCAGTGCCCTGCTGGCCAGTTATGGCGTGAGCATGGCTGAATGTCCTCAAAACCTGAATGCAGAACAAATGTACGACTGCATCGTGGTGGAAGGCGCGGGTGGTAGCTATGTGCCGCCAAAGGCGGCGGATGACAAGACGGCACAATCCAGCGATACCACAACAAGTGACGGCAGCGAACATGTGAAACTTGCGAAAAACAATGCAAAAAATTGATTATTAGCCTGTCTGTGTCTGTCGGTTCGTTATTTACCGGCAGACACGGTGTCAAAATAAAAATACAGACGGTCACATGGAAACATTTATTCTAAAAATCTATCGCCGTAATCAAACCGCCAGCAAACTGGTGGGCACCCTGCAAAATATCAACAGCGATCAGCATTTCAGCTTTACCACCAAAAAAGAACTTTGCACGCTCCTGGCCGGACTGGTAAACGCCGAGCAGGAGAATGATGCAGACGAGCCTGAGCCAGACTCGGGTAGACACTCGCGAACAGCAATTTCCTCCTGATAACCAGATACGCTCTGGTTCATCTCTCCTCGGCGACCAGACAGGTCGCCATTTTTTTATCTAGCAGGTACCAGGCGAATTTGTAAGAGATTTGTAATGCGATTCTTTTTATGTTTATTGCCTAGTCTCAATCATGCATAGAAGGTAACTCTTTTCAGGCAGTGCAAGGCACTGTTCCTCCCCCCGCGGTTCACTTGAACCGCTTTTTTTTGCGCCACGAAAATTGACTACTTATTACTGCTGGCCGGAACGGCGGGTTCGGTTAACCAGGATTTGAATTTTGCCGGCAATGGTTCGAGTTTGACATTCAATTGCCCGCGGCGCTGCTCAACCTCACGGATATGGCGGATGCGAGCACCGGTGTCCGGGTGGGTACGCAGAAACACCGGGACGAAACCGGCTTTCTCTTCCTGCTTGATCGCGACAAACAATTCCTCGGCACCTTCGACGTGACCGTATATCCGTTGTAGGGCATCGAGACCGGCATCATCCGCCTGCTGTTCATGTGCGCGGCTGAATTTGAGCATGCCGATCTGGCCGGTCTGATTGAACACGTCACCCACCACGGCATTGCCCAGGGAGCTGTCGAGCATGGACAGGGCGATGCCGATCACCAGGCCACTGCCCATGCTGCGAATCACGTGACGGTATTTGACATGGGCAATCTCATGCGCCATCACCATCATCAGTGCATTTTCATGCTGGAGCTTTTCCAGCAGGCCGCGATACAACACGATATGTCCGCCCAGGGTGGCATACGCGTTAACGATGTCACTGTCCACATAGTGCACGGTAATATCCATACCGGGCGGGAGATCCTCGGCCGCGGTGATGCGATCGGCCAGCGCATCCAGGTAAGCATGCAGGATGGGTGGCCCATCATCCTTGGCGGGCACGAGGATGTGAAAATTTTTCTCGACACGATATGGAATGTACTGGGCAAAATGATCGGCAAACACGCCGAGCAACAGTACCGCAATAAACAGGAGACCAAACACACCCGCGGTCAGGAGCACGAACTCCTTGAGCGGGTGGGTCTTGCTGTAATTGATCCCTTCCGGGATCTCCGGGTTGGAATAGTCCATTTCAAATATTCAGAAGGCTCTGATTCTGTTCATCAAACGGATGATGGCAAGGCAAACAGGAACGAAAAAGCGGAGTTTACACGAAGTAAATGAGCATTTCGTAGCACCCTGCAATATTAATATTAGAGGGTGTGAGTTCCTGTTTAACACAGCCAGCGCCGTTTCATGGACTGAATCAGTTGATGTAGGCCGTACCGTAAGCATATACCTCCACGGCACCAATCTGGTTTTTCCTGCCCTTGGTGATACTGGAGGTTTCAAATTTCACGTTGAAGATCAGACTGGCCCCCAGCGCACTGGCCTCTTCCTTCATGCGCAGAATCGCTTCGCGCCGTGCCCGATCCAGCAGGCTTTCGTACGAGGTTACCCGCCCACCGATCAGGTTGCGCAAACCGGCGATGAAGCGTTTGAAGTAATCCACCGATACCACCACGTTCCCGGCCACCAAATGGGTCTCGCGTGGACGCATAGTGGGATCCGGGATCTTGGTCGCAATCGCCGGAATCGACTGCAGTTCTTTTTCCCGTTTCTGGATCGACTTGAAATGCCGCAACTCCGCAAACCGGCCAAAGCCGTAACCCAGCGCCAGCAGAATCAAAAAAACGATAATGTTTTCCATACGCCTTACTCCAGCACCACCGCGGTACCGTAGGCAAACAACTCTGCTGCACCGGCCGCCACACTGGAGGTGGAAAAACGGATATTCAGTACCGCATTGGCGCCAACAGCCTTGGCCTGCTCCTGCATCCGGTCCATGGCCTCCTGACGGGACTCCTGCAACAATTCGGTATAGCCCTTGAGTTCGCCCCCCACGATATTTTTCAAACCGGCCATAAAATCGCGTCCGATATGCTTGGCGCGTACCGAACTCCCCTGCACCAAACCCAGGTGCCTGACAATGCGCCGTCCTGGCACGATTTCCAGATTACTCAATAACACACTGTCCTCCTTTGGAATCAGCTCTCGTTGTCCGATAAAATATATACTATGTAGAGGATATCGGCCTGCCGACCATGACGATTGAGTATTATTCGCAGCGCCTGCTCAATCCGTTTCGCGGCGTGATGAATGTGATTCGTTATCACTCCGCCGAAGCGGTCACGACAGATGGCATAGAATGGGAGATCTACGTCAGTAACGACGAGTTGCTCGACGGCCTGGATCCCCATGCCCACATCCAGACCAGCGATATCCGCTATGGTCACTGGTCGCAAAAAGGCGGACTCAAGCGCGGCCCGATCTATCCTTCGGAAGATTTCAAACGCATGGAAGCATTAGGTGCCGTGGTCTACGAGGCCCTGTTGCATCAGTACGATCAACTTCCGTTCCCGTTGCGCGATCGTTATGAGCTGTGGTTACTCGATCGGGAACAGCAACCCTTATGCCTGTTGCACAGTGCGGTGTCAGAGTATGACATCATCATGGACATCTCCCTGCGCTGGCGCGCCGGCAATCTGTGCGCGGAAGCGTTCCGTCCGCCACTCGCACAACCAGAACTCGCTGCAACACAATTAACACAACACATCAATGCACTAACCCATGACCCCGCCGCGGCCCACTGGTATTTACGTCACGATGACGGTAGCGCCGAGCCACTGCAGGGGATCAATCTGGCACATGAGAACACGACCAGACTCAGCGCCAATCAGTTTCCGGGCTTCTTTATTCGCGAACAGTACAGTGACCCGGCGTTAACGGCGCTGGTCAAGGCTTTCCTGCAATGGCAGGCACCCTGGTTATTGTTATTACAGAACCTGACACAAGCCGTGCGCTACGAACTGGAACAGTACGCACGCACACAGGCCTTACTGGTGGAACAACATTTTCGACTTTACCCGGAGGTGGTGGACGAGAGTTTCCTGCGCTCCGCCCGGGTCGAAGCCATGCTGCGTAAATCACGGCCGCAGGAAGAAAAGCCAGACCGGGCCATGTCGACCTGGTATCTGGAACTGGGTGACTGGTCACGGGGAAAATAGTCCATCGCCTGTTCCCGGCAACCCCAGTCTCCATCTCAGAAAAAGATCAAGTTTCTGGCGCAAGTCCCTCAAGTTTAGTGGTAGTATTGAGCGCAATTAGCGCGTCTACCTGCTAGACGACGCCTACAATAACAATACAGCGCTGCTATCTATGGAAATATTCGGAAATTCAGATCGCCGCATTGCCTATTGGCTGATCATCGTCGCCATCATGATCTATTGCATGGTCATCCTCGGTGGCGTGACCCGCCTGACCGGTTCCGGTCTGTCGATGGTGCAATGGCAACCCATCATGGGCACTATCCCACCCTTGTCGCAAGAGGAGTGGCAAACCACCTTTGACAAGTACAAGCAATTCCCCGAATACAAACAACTCAATCGCGACATGGATCTGTCCGAATTCAAGAAGATCTTTGCGTTTGAATATACGCACCGTCTGCTCGGCCGCAGTATCGGCCTGGTATTTCTTATCCCGTTTTTATTTTTCTTTTTTCGCAAACGGATTAAACCGAGTCTCACGCCCAAGTTGATTACCATGTTTGTCCTTGGTGGCCTGCAGGGCTTATTGGGCTGGTTCATGGTCAAGAGCGGGCTGGTGGACAAACCCAACGTCAGTCAGTTTCGTCTCGCGGCGCATTTAATGATGGCGATCCTTATATATAGTTATATCCTGTGGACGGCCTGGGGTTTGCTGTTTCCAAGACCCCGCAATGCCTGGGCACCCGGCGTGAGTAAACTGCGCAGCCAGGTTCGTATCCTTACCGGTGTTATTGTGCTGATGATCATCTCCGGCGCCTTTGTCGCCGGTACCCATGCTGGCGCTATCTACAAGACCTTTCCGGATATGAATGGCCATTTTGTTCCACCGGGCCTGTTCGCGATGTCACCGTTCCTGACCAACTTCGTCAATAACACCACGACCATCCAGTTTGATCATCGCCTGATCGCCTACGTGATTGTGATTTTCCTCAGCCTGACCTGGTATCGCAGCCGGCATTTCACCCTGACCAGTTCGGCGCGGAATGCCTTCAACCTGCTGCTGCTCGTGATGATTATCCAGATCACCCTGGGCATCAGTACCCTGCTCTCGGTGCCGGCCGTGCCCGTGCGTGCCGGGGTCTCGGTCGTCCTGGCTGCCATGCATCAGGGCGGTGCCCTGTTGTTGCTGACGGTAGTGCTGTATGTTAACCATGAGTTGCGCAAGGGCAATTAATCCGCTCGTTGTAAAACTACTGCGCTTGCCATGTCCGCGTTGTAAAAGCACTCAAAATCCTCATTTACTGACGTGTAAACTCCGGTTTTTCGTGCTTTTACGCTTTGCCCTGGCTGCGCTCGCGACGTTTTTCAACGAGCGGCGAGATATCTATCCCATTGTGAGGTCTGGGTCCCCGGGCCGGATTGACCTATAATTAGTCTCAACTAATTCCCCGCGCTACTGTCAGAATCAGCATGCTCAAAGACCGCTTCGGACGAAATATCGAATACCTGCGCCTGTCGGTGACCGACCGTTGTGACCTGCGTTGCGAGTATTGCCTGCCGAATGGTTATCACGATTTCGAGACCCCGGACACCTGGCTCAGTTTCGACGAAATCGAACGTATCATCCGTGTCTTCGGTCTGTTGGGCACCCGCCGCATCCGCATTACTGGCGGCGAGCCCCTGGTGCGACCCGGGGTAAGTGAGCTGGCACAACGCCTGGCAGTCTTGCCCGGTATCGAAGATCTCTCGCTCAGCACCAACGCCACCCGCCTGGCCAAACAGGCGCAGGCCCTGCACAACGCCGGAATCTCCCGCATCAATGTCAGCCTCGATTCGCTGCAAGCGGATCGCTACAAGCAGATGACCGGCGGCAAACTGCAAAAAGTCCTCGATGGGCTGATGACGGCACGGGATGCCGGGTTTGCCCCGATCAAGATCAACATGGTGGTCATGCGCGATCGCAACGATGATGAGATCGAGGCAATGGTGGATTTCTGCATCGAGCATGGTTTTACCCTGCGCCTGATCGAGACCATGCCCATGGGCGACACCGGGCGTACGGCCAGCGAGCATTACGTCAACCTGCAAGAAGTGAAATCCCGTCTGGCACAACAGTATGAATTGATCGACAGCATGATGCCCGGTGGTGGCCCGGCGCGTTATGTGCGTATT
Organism: Thiohalomonadales bacterium; assembly: GCA_040235555.1. Lineage (GTDB taxonomy): Bacteria > Pseudomonadota > Gammaproteobacteria > UBA6429 > Thiohalophilaceae > RI-92. Next base: position 7,677 of record JBECKZ010000019.1, read on the forward strand.
GCAGGCACGGATCTGCGCATCGGTTTTATCACACCGATTTCACAACACTTTTGCGAAACCTGTAACCGGGTTCGTCTTGCCGTGGACGGCACCCTGCATATGTGTCTTGGCCAGAACGATAGCTATCCGCTGCGTGACATTCTGCGCCAGGGCTGCAGCGATGATGAGCTGGAGCAACACATCATTTCAGCAATCAATCTCAAACCTGAGCGACACGAATTCAACGAAAGTCCGGAAAAAATTATTCGCTTTATGTCCTACACCGGCGGTTAACCTCGATGTTGCGTCGCACAACTGCCTTGCTTGGTGCCTGTCTTTTTTTGATGTCATGCATGATACCGGCCTGGGCCGATTCAGCCATTGACCCGGTGCTGCAGGCCAAACAGGCCCCACCAGGGGTGGTGTTTGAGATCGCGACCGGCAAAAGTGACAGCCTGAACTGGGCATTGCCATTGGTGAAGCAATACATCGGGCAGATACGCCAGCGCTTTCCCGACATCCATATCGCTGTGGTTACCCACGGGCGGGAAATGTTTGCCCTACAAAACCAGACTACAGACAAATCCACGGCACCAGTGAAATCACTGACCCAACAGCTAGTGAATGACGGCGTGAGTTTGCATGTCTGTGGCACCTATGCTGCACGCAAGGGTTTAAGCGAAGAAGACTTTCCGGAGTACGTGAATGTTGCCGCAGCAGGACCGGCCCAGATTAATGATTACATTGCCATAGGTTACATGCGTATTAAAATCACACGACCGGCAAAATTGTAGTTATCAACTTTTCTCAAACGGGAATTTCTAACGGCAGTCGCCGATCCGCCGTCCATCAAATTTATACCGCACCTGCATATTCTCACCGGCAACATCCCCCAGATCGGATTTGGATTTTCCATCCAGTCGGAAATTGCCAAAACGCAACTTGCCTTCATTGGTAAAGGTACCCTTGTCGGTGTAGCAACTCAGTTTGTAGTGGAGAGTGTGATAGACCAGATGTGATTCCAGCACATCGCAATTGCGTGCCTGTAAATATTGGGTCGGTATCGGGTTGTCCTGGCTCAGACATTCACGCCACTGTACACTGCCGATACCGGACGGCATGCCTTTGACACTTTGCCTGACAACCAGCTCATACTCACCTGATCGGATATTGTTCGCCTGTGCAGTGATGGTAAGCGCCATAGCGAGAGTGAAGAGAATAAAACGTGGAACCCCAAAATATGACATGCGCAAAAGACTCCGAAAAACACTGCGGGAAATTCAGTTTAGCAAGCTCAGCTTTCTGCGAAAACTTATGCAAAGTGATATTTCAGTGAGCGGAGGCACAAAAATAAATTAACTACATTTAAGTTCGCAGCTTGTTGAAAACGTTACGAGCGTAACCAGGACAAGACGTAAAAGGACGAAAAACCGGAGTTTACACGGTAGTAAATAAGGATTTTGAGTCCTTTAACAACGCAGTCATGGCAAGCGCAGTAGTTTTCAACAAGTTGCGCTTAATGTGTAATATCGACAACCCTGTTTCGTCCCTGTTTCTTGGCGCGATACATGGCATCGTCGGCATTGGAGAGTAATTTGTTAACATCCAGGCCCGGTTGCAGGATCTGGCAATACAGGCCAATGCTGACCGTGATATGGATGTTTTTGTCTCCACAGGGAATGGCATAGTTATCAACCGCATCGCGAATCTCGCGCGCCCGCTGCATGCCCACATCATTGCTGCAGCGCATATACGCAACAAACTCGTCCCCGCCATAGCGTGCAACCAGATCTTCGGAACGCATACCGCGTTCGAGGACACGCGCGACATGACTGAGCACCGTATCTCCGGCGGCATGGCCATAAGCATCATTGATCTGTTTAAAGTGATCGATGTCCACCAGCATCACACAGACATGCCCAACATCACCGGAACGCCGGCTCAGTGCCTGGCTGAGGGAATTCTCAAAGAAGCGACGATTGGCCAGTTCAGTTAACGAATCACGACGAGCCAGCAATTCGAGTTTTTCATTGGTGGCACGCAATTGTTGCGTGGCCTGATCCACCCGTTGCTGCAGGGAGGCATTCAGCTCATGCACTTCGTTGCGCGAACGTTGCAGTCCGGCGATCAGGCTGCGCAGCACCGCGCCCAGGTCGCGGATCTCTTTCGGTGAATTGCTGCGGATTTCCGGCAAGTTACCCAGCGAACCATCCTGCATGAGTTCTCGACCGGCGCTGGCCAGGTTATCCAGGGGACGAGTAATCCAGCGTGCCAGCAATACCGCCAGGGCAATTGCCAGAATCACGCCGATGGTGGCCCAGATCAAATGCGAACGCATCAACTCGTTGACCTGCGCAGCCACTTCCGATTCCGGCTGCGGCACCATAATGCCCCAACCAATACCCGGCACCGCGGCATAGCCGGCAACCATATTGGCCTTGATGAAGGGTGAGTAAAAGGTCGTGACGCCCGTCTTGCCCGCCATCATGTCCTTCACAATCGGCCAACTGGATAAGTCCCGGATCTCCTTCATCCATGCCGGATTGGGATGAGCAATCACGTGGCCGGTGGCATCGACAATGGCCGAATGGCCCTTCTTGCCAAATTTGACACGGGCCCGAATCGCCTCGATATAGTCGATACGTAATTCGCCCAGCAACACCCCGGTCTGTTTACCGTGGCTATCGAGGATGGGCTGTGACATGAAAATTGTTGGCTCCCCCGTCAACGGATTACGTTTGACCCGTGACAAACTCCACTCCCCACTGCGGCGTGTCTGTAAATAACAGGATTCATTGGCAAATTTATCCAGGCCCTGGGTATCCTGCATGGTGCGATCACCCTCGCGAAAGGCCACCACATGGCCCTGCATATCCAGCTGGGTAAGAGACTTGAACCCATGCATGCTGGTCAGGCTTTCTTGCAAGAATCCGGTTTGCCTGGGATCTTGTTGTTTTTCCGTCAAGGTCAGCATGTGTGCTGCCAGGGCCAGCATGGCACGGTGGTCATTGACGTAAATCGACAACGGGACTGCCAGATTCTGGGCCAGCAGCTGGTGCTTTTCCCGAATCTCACGCCAGCTGTTTTGCCAGGCACTGTGATAAATGTAATAACCGAGAATGGAGATCGGCAGCACAGCCACCAATACCGTGACCAGTAACAAAATCCGGGATACCGGTTGTGCACGTAAACGGTCAAGCATGGTCAGTCAGGCCCCAATAGAATGTGATACAGTTCACAAAATACACTAATACTAAGGTTTATTCAATGTCCACGATTTTATTATGGTAAGGAAATCTGAAAGACCTTAACCTATTGTTTCTACTGTAATTACTGGAATTTCTAGTGGGGGGTAAACATATAAATTCCAAGTACCACCAACAATATAGCAAAGATTTGGCGAAGCGTATTGGCTGGCAGGCGATGGGCCAACCAGGCGCCTACCGGTGCAAACAGCACACTGGCCAGGACAATGCCCAGAAAGGCCGGCAAATAGACATAACCCAGGCTGGTTGCGGGTAGCTGTGGGCTGCCCCAACCGGTGAATACGAAGCCAATGGCCCCGGCGATGGCAATGGGCAGGGCACAGGCACTGGAGGTGGCGACGGCCTCCTGCATTCGCAGGTTTATCCAGACCAGAAATGGCACGGTCAGGCTCCCGCCACCAATCCCAACGATGGAGGATATACAGCCAATCACCCCACCGACGGCTGCCATCCCGGCTAAACGCGGTGCCGCGTGGCCAGGCCGGGGACGCAGGCCCACGATCAGCTGGGCCGCAACCAGCCACTCAAAGATCGCAAAAAACCGCCGCAGAACAGGCGCGGGCATCCACTCGGCGAGCACCGAGCCCAACAGCGCGCCCAGCACAATCCCCGGGGTGATTTTCCAGAATACATCCCAATGCACAGCGCCACGCTTGTGATGCGCACGTACCGACGACAAGGCAGTGAATACAATCGTGGCCAGCGAGGTCCCGACTGCCAGATGCACCATGACCTCCGGTGCGATCTGCTGCCGGCTAAACACGTACACCAGCACCGGCACGATGATCAGTCCACCGCCCACACCCAGCAGCCCGGCGATGGTTCCGGCGAATGCGCCCAGCAAGAGATAAATCACGAATGGCTCGGTCATTGTTTTGCTTTTGTGGACAGCATGATAAATACCCTCCCGTCAGGGCCTGGGCTCATAAACCCACGTTGGGTCAAAACCACTGTGTAATCTGATACGCAAGAAAGATCAGACTAAACACAAAGCCACACAGCGGCACCCACAGCGGGACATTGATCGTCGGACTGCGCTCGCCACGGCGCTTGATCCGCAGCAGTGCGAGATTGATCAACGAGAAAATACTCAGGCTGATAAAACTGGTGAGCTTGGCCAGGCTCAATAGCGGCAACCACAGCGCAAGCCCCAGGATCAGTACCATGACCACCAACGTGGCGTTGATCGGTGTGCGCGTGTGCGAGTTCACCACCCCCAGCCAGTCCGGCAACCAGCGATTGCGACTCATGCCATACAGTATCCGTGAGGCCATCACCATCTGGATCAGGACGCCATTGATAATCGAGGTGACACCGATCAGTGAAATTACCCAGGGTTCACGCCCGGTCATCTGCTGGTAGATATACGCCAGCGGTGCCGACTGTTGTGCCAGGTTGCCCGGTGTCACCACCAAGACACTGATCAGCGCCACCACGATATAAAAACTCGTGGTCACCACTAGGGCGATGATAATGCCGCGTGGCAGATTCTTTTGCGGCTGTTTCACTTCCTCGGCAACATTCACCATGTCTTCAAATCCGATGAAGGCATAGAATGCAACGAATGCCCCTACCAGGATCCCGCTCCAGGCTGCGGCATCCACTGACGGTAACAGCTGTGGCAGTTGCGCCGGTAACTCGGCAAACCCCTGACGTGACACCCACACGATAATCACCAGGCCCAGCATTTCAAATATTGTCATGAGACTGGCAATCATGACTGATTCGCCTATGCCCCAAATCACGATTCCACCAAGCAGACACACGCTCAGGATGATTACCAGGGCGTCCGGCATGACAATAAATTGCGCAAGATAACCCAGCAAGCCGTGGGTGAGTGTTGCACTAGAAATCGTGCCGACTGCCACAATCATCAAACCTATCAACAACGACAGCCTTGGCCGATGAAAGCTTTCATAGATATACACCGCCTCACCTGCGCTCTTGGGGAAGCGTGCTGCCAGATCCGCATAGGAAAACGCCGAGAGACCGGCAAGAATTGAAGCCACCAGAAATGAAAAGGGCGTATGCAAACCGGCATAGCTGGCGACCTGCCCAATCAGCACATATATCCCGGCACCAAGAATGGTGCCGATGCCATAAAACGATAATAGTGGTAAGTTGATACTGCGTTTGAGTTCGATGTTGCTCATTTCGACAGTTTAACGCAACGCCAGCCTTCGTTGCCGTCCAATCTGCAGCAACACCTGCATCACCGGTACGATCTCCAGTTGCGCCCGCGCATAACCTGCCGCATTCAGGTTTGACACTTGCAGCTGTTGCGCTAGCGGTGTAACGATTTGCATCCGTGCCTGCCATTGTAAAAAGGTCAGGTTAGGTGACCAACCTTCCGCCTGCGCCATGGTCTGCATCGCCTGTTTGATCGCAGCCAGGGAATCGCTATAACGTAATTGTTGCAGGGCCAGTTGGTACGTCTGGTAGCGATGCCAGATACGCAGCAGATATTGCAGTAGCGCACGTGACAACCAGAACAACAGTGCCGCCGTTAGCAAGAATATGATGCCCTTCAGCCAGCCGTTTAATATCAGTACTGTTGGGCCGGGGACACGCAAGGTTTTCAGCGTACCGCTGTCCGGATCGAAATACTGCAGTCGTAGCAGTGGTAAACGATAGACACCGATGTGTGTAGCCACCAGCGGAATGTCATCATTCAGCTGATGATGTATCCCACCAGCATCCAAAACCGTATGTCGTTGTCGCTGTGCGGCATAAAAACGCAGTGTATGGTCACTGCGCAGTTGCAGGGCATAGTCCGGTATGGCATCTGTCGTCATGCCATCCAGCTGCAGCTGTAATTGCACATGGGTGAGGACATCCGTATTCAACCAGGAATCCGTTAGCCCATAGTGTGTAACACGCACCTTTCCAACCGGGATGGTCCCGGGCAACCACGCCGGTCGTGCCTCCACCATCAACGTCATAGGCGCAACATAAAAGCGACGCGAGACGACACCATCGCGTACGTACTGGATTGGCGGTAACTGGATGTGCATTTTTCCGGATCGTGTCGGAGACAGGATCCAGCCCAGTTCATACACCGTGCGCGTTTTACCGGTTTGTGTGAGTGCGTGCTGCCGTACCTGCATGGGCAACACTTGCATATTAATGCGACTGTCCATCGCCGGCTGGGTAAACACGGCATAGGCATCCTGCAGGATGATAGTACAGGCCACGATCACCTGTTGCTGTTGCCAGGGCTTGTGTGTTGAAACCTGGTATTGAAAATCGATGGGCGTGTGCTGTTTCGCATCCAGCGCCTCTGTCACCTGGATCGTCAATGCCGGCGTGGTGTGATACAGAAAATGTAAACCTGGCAATACCAGTTTGCCTTTTTGCAGGGGATACAGTCGCAGGCGCAGGCTTTGACTGCGGTTATCATTGGCCAGATTCACATCGTAGCTGCGCGGCAACACCACTTTATCCTGCCAGCGGCTGAAATCGAGAGTATTCAGTGAGACGGCAGTTTGATCGGACGTAAGTGTTAACCAGATGGGATGACCCAGTTCAACCGTGTCCTGTTCCAGTTTGATTGCCAGATCTGCCGCCACCACAATTTGTGTCAGCAGTATGCCGCACAGCAACAGCACCATGCGCCAGTAGAATTGCGTTACCATGGTGGCACCCCTGGCAACACTTCCGGGCGTTCTCGCGGTGCCGGAAAATCCTCTTCCGACTCGTACAGGCGTTGCCAGAACACACTCGCATCAACCACAACACCGGTATCACGCTGGGGTATGTCCCGTGCCCGGGTGATATCATAGGTCCATTGCACATCTTTATTTAGCTCGATCTGTTCCGTCGCCGGTTTCGCCTGTTCAAGTAACTGGCGCGAATTCCCTTTCTGTGGTGACGTATCGATTTGCGCCGGCCGCTGTTCCGGTGTCTTGCTTTCACTTTCATCCAGGCCCACGCGACCTTTGCCAACCTCCGTGTCCGGCGCTGCCGGTGCCATGCGGCTACCTGTGCCCGCGTGTTTTGTCATCGGTACGGACTGTTGCATTGCCTTTTCCTGCAATGCCTGCGCAAAAGCCAGATTGGTTTTTGCTTCACTCATGTGCGGTTGGTAGCGCAGCACATCGCGATAGGTGGTCGCCGCACGCACATAGTTCTGTTGCTTGAAATAACTGTTACCCAGATTGAACAGGGCAGTGGAACGTTGCTTATCACTGTTAGCATCCAGTACCGCCTGGATGTATACCGTAGCTGCCTTCGGGTATTGCTGTAACTGGTACAAACTGGCGCCCTCACCCATGCGCGCGCGATAACCTGGTAACCGCGCAAACTCTTGCGCCGCCTGCTGATACTTGCCAGCCTGATACAGGGCATACGCGTCGGGATAATGCTCTTCTGCTGCCTGCGCCGACGGAAATGGCAACACACCGATAGCAACTGCTGTGCACAGTAACAATAATGGCACGACGGACCGGTTTAGCGCGGGCAGGCGTAAATAGGCCAGCAATAACAACACCACACCCGGTAACACAAACCACGGTGACAGGTCCTGCCAGATTGCCAGTTGCTGGTGATCACTAGTCGCATTTGCCTGGCGCAAGCGAGCTATGCCCGTGTCATACAAGGCCTGCCATTCGCTGTCATCGTCGGCAACTTCGGCATAGGCACCATTACCCGCCTGCGCGAGTTGTTGCAAGCGCGTTTCATGTAAACGCGTGACGACTGTGCGACCGTTGTGTTGTAGCCAGCCATTTTGATCATTGAGCAGGGCTGCACCTTGTTGCGTGCCAACGCCCAGGGTATACAAACGAATATTGTCCTGGCGCAGTGTGGTAACCAGGTTTGTCAGACGTTGTTGCGCCTGGGCACTGTCGTCACTCACTTCACCATCACTGATCAGTAAAATCGCGCGCGGCCGCTGACTCGCTTCCGCCAGTTGTTGGCGGGCCATGTCCAGGGCATTGAACATGTCCGAACCCTCGGTCGGCAGTTCACGCACGCGCAGTGCATCTACGGCATGACGTAACACCGTTTTGTCACTGGTCGGTGGGATCATGACGTGGGCACGTGCCGCATAGACGATGAGTCCCATGCGGGTCTGTTGCAGCCGATCGATCAGGTCGTGCAATTCCAGTTTGATACGTTGCAGGCGGGTGGGGGTAACATCCCGCGCCGACATGGAATATGACTCATCGACCACAACCTGCATCTTCAGGTATGACGCCTCATCGTTACCAATCACCCGTTGCAGGATACGTGGTCCCGCCATGGCCACTGCCAGGGTACACCAGGCCAGGATCAAACTGAGTTGGCGCAACAAGGGATACCCGCCACGATTGCGATGTGTACTCATTACCCAGGGTAATAAGCTCGCATCGGCGAAGTCATCCCGGTGCAGGCGTTGACGCAATGACACCAACAGCCACAGCAACAAGGGTTGCATGGCCAGTAACAACCACCATGGATTGCGCAGACTGATTTGTGCCAGCCACGCCATCATGCACGCCGCCTGATCAATAGCCGCAGTTGCCAAACTGTCAGCCACACCAGTGCCAGCAGCAAGGGCCATTGATACAATGGATGACGCAGGTATTGTGGCTCCACCCGGGTCTTGCGCAGCTCGGCCTGATTGATGACCTGCAAGGCCTGTTGCAGACTGCGCTGATCTTTGGCCCAGAAAAATTTACCCTGCCCGGCCCTGGCGATGCCCTGCAACAAATAAAAACTCGTCGGCTGGTAAATCAGGGACTGGTGCTGTTTATCTTCGGCCGCATAACTGCCGGCACCAATGGCAATAGTATGCAGATGCAGGTGATGTTGCGCGATATAACTCGCCGCGGCCCGTGGATCGATGTGACGTGCGGTACGGTTGGCATCGCTGATCAGAACCAGCACCGGTTTGGGACCGTTTGTCTCCTGCTTGTCATCGGTGGCCTGCTGCAGGCTGAATAACAGCGCCCGACTGATATCACTGGTGCGTCCGGTCAACACCGCTGCCTGCAGACGTTGTAACTGGAATTGCAACAAGGCGTAATCACTGGTCAATGGCACGTAGTAATACGGCTGCTCGGAAAACACCACCAGGCCAATGCGATTGCCGTGCAAGGCCTGAATAAATTGTTTCAACACATTCTTGAGCATGGTCATGCGCTCGATGCGCTGACCCGCCACGACATAATCGCGCAGGATCATGTTGAGAGAGGTATCGACAATGAACACGATATCACGGTGTCGCTGCGGTTCCGGCAGACGCTTACCCGTGCGATAGGGTTGTGACAGGGCAACGCAAAATAAACTCAGCAGGAGCGCATAACCAAGAAACTGCCCCAACCAAAGCCGCGCAGCTTGTTGGCGTTGTTCAGCATGTTGCAGGGTTTGCAACTCGGCAAATTGTGGATGCCGATATGCGCGACGCGTGAGCTGCATCAACAATGATGAAGGTGAAGCCAGACTGCCCGACCAGCGCCATAATACGATAGCCAGGATCAGCAGACACAAAGGTAAGGCATACAACCAGAGTGGCTGACTGAAGTGCAATTGTGCTAACGAACTCGTCATTTAATGTGTATCGTGTCTTAACCAGTCACAGGCCTGACGGATAAGCCCGGCAAGCTCCTCAGTCGCAGGCGCACGCGCCTGAAACACGCATTGTTGTAAGGGACGATAAAATGCCTGCCACTTCTGATCGTGCTGGTATGCTGCACTCAACACACTGGCGGGATTCAGACCCAGGCCTTGTAATAACGTGCGATGCACCGTATGTGCAATGCGGCGGGTATCGGTGGGACTGGCCTGCAGTTGTCGGGCGCAACCTTGCAACACGCGTAAGGCTCGCTGTCGCGGCCGCTGTTGCCACAGGACATACACAACAATTATTACCATTAGCAGTAAAATCACGCTGCTGACACCTAGCCAAAGTGTATCCGGGTGTGGCGGTATCAATGGCAGGATATCTGTCCAGTGTTGACTCAAGGGATTGCTTTGCCCCGGCATGGCGTTACTCATTCCTGGCGAAACAGATCATCATCTGCATGATAACGTTGATAATCGATTCCCGCCTGCTGGAACCAGTCAGCAACCGTAGCATGACGTTGTTGCATGTGTTCACGATAGCGTGTTCTCAGCGCAGCATCATCACAATTTAATGCCGTCACCTGGTCACCCTGCACAAAATTGTATTCACCCTGGGTCGGCAGCGACTCTTCACTCACGTCGATGATGTGGCGGGCATACAGCGTATGCTGTTGCGCCAGGGCATGAATGAGCTGCATGTCACTGGCCTGCAGTTGCTGAAAATCACTGTAGAGGATCACGATACACCCCGGGGCAAGCTGAACCTGGCACTGTTGCAGGATGGCGTGCAAGGTGCCTGCTTGTTCTGTCTCCGGCAAGGGGGGACAGGGTGCACACAGTTGCTGAATTAATAATTGCTGACTGCCCCGATCCTGACTCGGGCGAAACCATCGCGCGCGCTCATCCAGCAGGACCGCACCGGTGAGCAAACTGCGCTTTTGTGCCAGAAACAAATGGAACAAGGCCAGTTGCGTCGCGAGGGCAACCTTTAATCGCGTGCGTGTGCCAAAACGCATGCTGGCACTGCGATCCAGCAGCAACCAGACCGGTGGCCGGCGTTCTTCATAAAAGCTTTTGCGAAATAACTGCCCGGTGCGTGCCAGCACCCGCCAGTTTATAAAACGCGCCTCATCACCCGGACTATAAACCTGGTTCTCGGCAAACTCGTAACCCCGACCGGCAAACGCGGACTGGCGTTCGCCGAGCAGGATATGCTGCACCTCACGGCGCGCCACCAGCATCGGCGCAATCGGTGAGTTGGCGGCCTGATAAATGGTTTGAACGGTTTGTTCATCCACCAGCGGTGGCGGGGTAAAGCGAACAGGCCAGGCTAAACGCAGGCGGGTTTTCATGTTCACGGAATCGGAATGATCTCGAGTAAGCGTGCAACGATCATCGTGCTGCTGACCTGATTGGCCTTGGCATTGAAACTCGGCAGGATCCGGTGACGTAACACATCGGGCGCCACTTCGATGACATCATCAGGGATGACATACTCCCGCCCCTGCAGATAGGCAAAAGCGCTGGCGGCACGCACCAGTGCCAGCGTTGCACGCGGCGAGGCACCAAAATCGATATAGTCCTGCCACTCATCGATCCAGTTACCGAGATGGCGCGTCGCATGGGTTAGCTTGACCACGTATTCTTCGATGAGCGGTTCAATATGCACCTCGGCCACTTCGTGCCGTGCCTTGAGTACGGTCTCCGGTGACAGACGACTTTCGAGACTCACCTGATCTTCACCAAAGTGGGTCTGCCGATCACGGCGCAGGATCGCCAGCTCTTCTTCCTGCGACGGGTAGTCGATCACCACGTGCAATAAAAACCGGTCCAGTTGCGCCTCGGGTAACGGGTACGTACCGGCCTGCTCCAGTGGATTCTGGGTTGCCATCACGATAAACAAATCCGGCAGCGGATGGGTTTGCACCCCGACGGTGATCTGGTGTTCCTCCATCGCCTCGAGCAAGGCGGACTGCACCTTGGGCGGTGCACGGTTGATCTCATCGGCCAGGATGATTTCATGAAACAGTGGCCCCGGCATAAACTCAAAACGCCGTTGCTGCGGGTCAAACACCTCGCTGCCGGTCAGGTCCGCCGGCATTAAATCCGGTGTGAACTGGATCCGCTGAAAGCTGGCATGCACACCACTGGCCAGGGCTTTGACCGCCGTGGTTTTGGCCAGGCCCGGTGCGCCCTCCAGCAACAGGTGTCCGCCAGTGAGCACGCCAATCAGGATCCGATCGAGCAATGCAGACTGTCCGACAATCACGGACTGCATGTGCTGACGCAGTTTTAAAAATTCCGGCTGTGTTTGCATGAAAAACCAGTTTTGGGATTTTGCGCAGTGTAGCAGACTGCAGGGAGTGAAATGAAATTCCTGAGGTAGATGTTTTGAGACAGATGTTAGTCGTCTTCGACTTCCACGAAGCTGTCTGATTCCGGGTCATATTCGAATTCGGAATCAAATGGTGCATCGAGCACATCAATAAAACGATCATCGATATCGAGCACCGTACCAAGGGGGACATAATGCCAGTTGTCCGAGTTGTCGAGATAGGCATCATCTTCATCCCCGGCCATAATGTTCCAGCCGCTGAATTGCTGCAGGTCATCACCCGCCTCCGCCGGGTTTTCACGATACAGCGATCCGACCGGTTGCTCGTCCTCCAACACACGGCTAGTCACAAAGCAATTCGCTGCGTACTGTTGCACGATGTTGGGGACGGGGTCTTCCAGTTCGGTATCGGTAATATGGTCGCTGGCAAACTCGATCTCGTCACCCGCCTGTAAGTCCTTGATGGCTTCCGGTTCGCTTTCCAGCTCGCCACGAAACTCGTCGCCTTCTATCCCGGTGATCCGTACCCACAACTGTTCAGTGATGACCTCGTCAAATTCGTCGTCATCACTGACAAAGTACAACTTGACCGTATGCCCGGGCTGGAGCTGGGCAAGCACTTCCGCTGACGGTATATAAAAAGTATACGGAGCCGCCTCGACCAGCTCGCGCACGTCTTCCAGAAACCAGATTGTTGCCTGCTCTTCTTGCATAGGTCATTCGTCTATTGGCTTACTACTGAAATCTGTTTATGAGTATAGAACAAGCCAACCGACGTCGACATCGTCCCCGTCACATCACCTGCTACTACCATTCTGTTCGGTACGTTGGCATGGCCATATCCTGCACCGGCAAAATGAACAGTGCATGACGACGCACCATTCTGGCGAGTTGCCACACAATGCACAGGCGTACTCCTGCCAGCAAGGGTAGCCGTTGTGTATCAGATGGAGATGTACCGGGCGCGTTATTGCAGCTATTTGATCCAGATGGTTTTCGCATTCACGAACTCATGAATGCCGTGACTGGACAGCTCGCGACCATAGCCGGAACGCTTGATCCCGCCAAACGGTAAACGTGCATCGCTTTTAACGAAACCATTGACGAAGCTACAGCCCGCCTGGACCTGGCGCGCCAGCCGCTCGCCGCGTTCACTGTCGCGGGTCCAGACGCTACCGCCCAGGCCAAACTCGGACTCATTGGCAATACGCAGGGCATCGGCCTCGTCCCGCGCGCGGATCACAATGGCCACCGGTCCAAACAGTTCTTCGTGGTAAGCGCGCATGCCCGGTTCCACCCGGTCCAGGATGGAGGCCTGGTAAAACGCGCCGGGCCCTTCAATCGGTCTACACCCGGTAACGGCCACCGCCCCGGCGGCAATGGAGTCCTGAACCTGCTGGTGTAAATCATCGCGTAGATCAGTCCGTGCCATGGGCGCCAGGGTGGTCGTGGGATCGGTTGGATCACCGGGTTTGAGCGCCTCCGCCCCGGCCTTGAAGCGGGCGACGAAGTCCTCGGCAATCGCATCGACCACGATAAAGCGTTTGGCGGCGATACAACTTTGCCCGGTATTAAGATATCGGGAAATGATGGCGTTCTTGACCGTCAGATCCATATCGGCATCTTCCAGCACGATGAAGGCATCAGAGCCGCCCAGTTCGAGCACGGATTTTTTCAGGTTGTCCCCGGCGGTGCGCGCCACCTGACGGCCAGCCGGCTCCGACCCGGTAAGAGTCACGGCATGCACGCGCTTGTCTTCGATGACTCGGGCGACTTGCGAGGCCCGGATCATCAGGCTGCGAAATACCCCGGCAGGAAATCCTGCCTCGTGAAAGACCTCCTCGATGGCCAGTGCACACTGTGGAACATTGGAAGCATGTTTCAACAGGCCGGTGTTACCTGCCACCAGGGCCGGGGCGGCAAACCGGAACACTTGCCAGAATGGAAAATTCCAGGGCATGACGGCCAGAACTGTGCCCAGGGGCAGATAGGCGACATAACTCTTGCTGGCATCGGAGCCAATGATTTCATCCTGAAGTTGTTGTGCACCGTTATCGGCATAGTAATCACACACCGTGGCGCACTTCTCGACTTCGGCCCGGGCATCCTTGAGCAACTTACCCATCTCCTGGGTGATAATGCTGCCAAACCGATCTGCATTATCACGTAACACCTGGCCGGCCTTACGCATCAGTGCGCTGCGCTCGGTGATCGGTGTTGCTGCCCATTGTGGAGTCACGGCTGCCGTCTCCATCAATGCCTGCTCGATCCGGCTGTCATCCCAGGCCGGGATCTCGATGACTTGCTGACCAGTCGCAGGATTGATCACGGTAAAACTCATGCCGACTCCTTTCTTGTAGCAACAACAAAAAATTGTTTAGGTTTTAAGAGTATAGACACACATGTGCAGAAAGTAGATACAATCTGGCTAGACGCTGACCCAGGTCATTGCGTGATCATTATCTCATGTTAAAACTATACATTTATTAGGCGATGGAAGCGCGTGCATGCATAAACATATCTGCGTCTTAGGTGGTGGCGGTTTTGTTGGCAGGGCAATTGTTGCCAGATTGAGCAAACAACGCTGCAAGGTCCGGGTACTCACGCGCCGACGTGAACGTCATCGGGACTTGCTGGTGTTGCCCGGCGTCGATGTGATTGAAACCGATATCCATCATGTCCCGGCACTGGAATACTACTTTCGTGATTGCGATGCCGTGATCAATCTGGTGGGAATCCTCAATGAAAAGCATGATGACGGCATGGGCTTTCGCCATGTGCATGTAGACCTGGTGGAAAAGATCGTCCACACCTGTCAACAGACAGGGATTACACGCCTGTTACACATGGCCGCCTTGCATGCCGACACGAAAAACGCCCCGAGTTTTTATTTACGTACTAAAGGCGAAGCCCTGGATCTGCTGCATGCCGTGGCAGATCTGGACGTCACCAGTTTTTGTCCCTCGGTGATCTTTGGTCCGGGCGACAGTTTCTTCAATCGCTTTGCCGATCTGTTACGTCTGATGCCTGGTGTGATGCCGCTGGCCTGTGGCAGTGCACGCTTTGCGCCGGTGTATGTCGGGGATGTCGCCGACGCCTTTGTGTTCAGTCTGAATCATCCGCATACCTACGGACAAACCTACGATCTTTGCGGGCCGCGTGTGTATACACTCAAACAACTGGTGGAATACACCGCGCAACAACTGAGGCTCACACGCCGGGTCATCGGGTTGGGGCCAGGCTTGTCCAGACTAATGGCAAACGTGTTTGAATATGTGCCGCTGTTCAAACCGATCACACGGGACAATTACCGCTCACTTCAAATCGATAGTGTCTGCGATAAGCCCTTTCCGGAAATCTTCGGCATCACGCCACATACCATTGAAGAGATCGTACCCACCTATCTCGGGCAGCAATATGCACGGGCACAATACAATTTATTGCGCCGCCACGCGCGACGGGATTAGATAAATAAAATGAGTTTTTAAAGTGGAAGGCTGAACCAGAACGTTGACCCCTGACCCTGATTCGTATGCGCACCGATCTGACCACCCTCGGCCTCGATCAACTCCTTGCACAGGCAAAGACCGATACCCGTACTGTTCTCACCACCGGTCGGTTTATTACTCAGGGTAACACCACGCTTAAACAGCTTGGCCTGATCTGTTGGTGTCAGTCCCGGACCGTTATCGACGACTTCCACCTTGACTGAATTGCCATTGGCCACGCTGCGGATCAATACCTGCGCACCCATGGGGCTGAACTTGATGGCGTTGCCAATCATGTTGTCCAGCACTTGCCGCACCTTGAAGGCATCGGCTTTCAACGGTGGCAAATCCACCGCCAGCTCGATGCTGAGCACAGTCTGCTTTTTATTGGCATACACATCGTTGACGTGCTGGACTTCCTGGATGACGTCATTCAGATTGAGTTGCAGCGTTTTGTCCAACTCGTGTTGCGCTAACTGGTTTTGATCGAGGAAACCATGCACCACATCCTGCATGCGCTGGTTGGTGGTATCGATCATATCCAGGTATTCCTGCAATTCCACCAGCCTGTTGGCCTGTTGGGTTTGCATGCCACGTACGGTATCGATGATATCCGCGATCACCAGCATGGGCTTTTTCAGGTCATGACTGGCAAACCGTAAAAATTCGTCCTTGAGCTTCGACAGGCTGACGATGGACAACTGGGTCCTGATGCGGGCGGCGGCAACGGCCGGGTTTAGCGGTTTGAGTAAATAGTCATTGGCCCCCAGCGACAGGGCCTCGACGATGCTTTCTTCATCGTCGTCGGCGGTAAACATCATGATCGGCAATTCGAGCATGGAGAATTGCTGACGCAGGCGGGTCAGGACCTCGATCCCGTCCATTTCCGGCATGGTGATATCCAGTAGCACCAGGTCGATATCGCAGCGGGCAACCCGTTCCAGTGCCTCCGGCCCACCAATGGCACCCTCGACCTCATAGCCCAGCTTGCTGAAGGTCAGCATAACCAGGCGCCGGTTGAGATCGCTATCATCTACAACGAGGATGCGCGACGACGGTGAATTCTTGCTCATGCGCTTTCTTGGTACGTGATGTGTAACCAGGTCGACTAGTGTATATTCCCTTTACTCCTTTGCTATATCGACTCGATTCCCGGTAAGTTTATACCGCCTAAATAAATTCCTGATTTGCATGAAAAGTTATCTGGTCGGAGGTTGTGTACGTGACGCGCTGCTCGGGTTGCCGGTCAAGGACCGTGACTGGGTAGTGGTGGGTGCCAGCCCCGAGGAAATGCTGCGCGAAGGGTTTACCCCGGTAGGTAAGGATTTCCCGGTCTTTCTACACCCCCAGAGCAAGGAGGAATACGCCCTCGCCCGCACCGAGCGCAAAACCGGACCCGGTTATAGCGGCTTTACTTTTCATACCGCACCGGATGTCACCCTGGAGGAGGATCTGGTACGCCGGGATTTAACCATTAATGCCATGGCGCAACAGGCCGATGGCATCCTGATCGACCCGTTTCATGGCCAGCAGGATCTGGAACAGCGCCTGCTGCGGCATGTCTCCCGGGCCTTTATCGAAGACCCGGTGCGCATCCTGCGGGTGGCGCGCTTCGCCGCGCGCTTCGCCGAACTCGGCTTTCGCGTCGCCGATGAGACCATGATCCTGATGCAGGAGATGGTGGACAATGGCGAGGTCGATGCCCTCGTACCCGAACGGGTGTGGCAGGAAACCGAACGTGCCCTGGCGGAAAACACCCCTTCACGCTTTTTCGAAGTCTTGCGTGAGTGTGGCGCGCTGGCGCGCATCTTCCCCGAGCTCGATCAGTTATTCGGTGTGCCACAACCGCCGGAATACCATCCGGAAATCGATACCGGTGTGCACGTGATGATGGTATTGCAGCAGGCCGTGCGCCTGAGCAATGACACGCGGGTACGCTTTGCCGCACTGGTGCACGACCTGGGCAAGGGCATCACCCCCAAGGATGAATTACCGCAACACATCGAACACGAGGCCCGCGGCGTGCCGCTGGTGAAACAACTGTGCAAGCGACTCAAGGTCCCGCGCGAGTATTGCGACATTGCGGTGCTGGTCACCCAGTACCATTTGTATTTTCATCGCGCCAGGGAATTGCGTGCCGGCACCTTGCTGAAATTGTTTCAACACCTGGATCTGTTCCGACGACCCGAGCGCCTGGAGATGTTCCTGCTCGCCTGCGAGGCAGATTCGCGTGGCCGCCCCGGTGACTACCAGACGCGCGAACTGAAACAACCGGCGTTGTTTCGCACGGCCTTTGCTGCTGCCGCCAAAGTCGATGTGCAACCGATCCTCGATCGTGGCTTGAGCGGCAAGGCCATTGCCGATGAACTGCAACAGCAGCGGATCAAGGCGATCAAGGCCGCCCTTCACCAGCTAGACTGATACTTATATATATACACTATGGCAAATGATACTCCCAAAGTTGGTTTCGTCAGCCTCGGTTGTCCCAAGGCCCTGGTCGATTCCGAGTTGATCCTGACCCAGCTGCGCGCCGAGGGTTACGACATCGTCCCCAGTTACGAAAGCGCAGACCTGGTGGTGATCAACACCTGCGGTTTCATCGACGATGCCGTCACCGAGTCCCTCGACAGTATCGGCGAGGCGCTCAATGAAAACGGCAAGGTGATCGTCACTGGCTGCCTCGGCGCCAAGGGTGACATCGTCAAGGAAACCTATCCCGACGTGCTCGCCGTCACCGGTCCGCACGCGCTGCATGAAGTGATGCACGCGGTACACTCCTATTTGCCGAAACCGCACGATCCGTTCTTAGAACTGGTCCCCGAACAAGGCATCAGGCTGACCCCGCGTCACTATGCCTATCTGAAAATATCCGAAGGCTGTAATCATCGTTGCAGCTTTTGCATTATTCCTTCGCTGCGTGGTGATCTGGTCAGCCGCCCCATTGGCGACGTCATGCAGGAAGCCGAGAACCTGGTACAGGCCGGCGTCAAAGAGTTGCTGGTGATCTCGCAGGACACCAGCGCCTACGGTGTCGATGTGAAATACCGTCCCGGCTTCTGGGGCGGGCGTCCGATCAAAACGCACATGACCGATCTGGCCCAGGCCCTGGGTGAACTGGGCGTGTGGGTGCGCCTGCACTATGTGTACCCGTATCCGCATGTGGATGATGTGATCCCGTTGATGGCGCAAGGCAAACTGCTACCGTATCTCGATATTCCCTTCCAACACGCCAGCCCGAGAATTTTAAAGGCCATGAAACGCCCGGCTAATGCCGAGAACGTGTTAAAGCGCCTGCAGCGCTGGCGCGAGATCTGTCCGGACATTACTATCCGCTCCACCTTTATCGTCGGCTTTCCCGGTGAGACGGAGGACGACTTCGAACAATTACTCGCGTTTCTCGACGAGGCGCAACTGGATCGCGTCGGCTGCTTCATGTATTCCCCGGTGGAAGGCGCCGCTGCCAATGCCCTGCACCACCACGTGCCCGAAGAGATCATGGAAGAGCGCCTGGAACGCTTCATGGAAAAACAGGCCGTCATCAGTGCCGACAAACTCAAACAAAAAATCGGCCAGACCCTCACGGTCCTCATCGATCACATTGACGAGGATGGTACCGCTACGGCCCGCAGCGCGGCCGATGCCCCGGAGATCGATGGCGTGGTGATTATCGAGAATGCTGACGAGTTAAACGTTGGCGAGTTTGCCAAGGTTGAGATCATCAATAGCGATGAGCACGATCTGTTTGGTCGTCCTGCCTGAGAAACTCCAGCACTACCAATGCACGTACACCCCGGCGCTGAAGAGTGTAAGCGCCTGGTTGCTGCCAGGATAATAGTAAAAGCCAACAACCGTACCATTCTGTGTCAGCAAGGCATAATCCGACGCCACAGGTGAAAATTGCTGGTGGATGAATTCCCCGACAAAACCGTACGATGCATTCACCTGATAACGCAGACTGAGCCGATACTCCTGGCTCCAGTTACGCGGCATGCTTAACTCACCTGCATCATAGGTACCCAGAAAATCCACCGACAGGGTCGAGGTCGTTGTTACCAGGGCCATAATCCGGGCATCCGCACTCAACTTATCGTCGACTTGCCAGGTTACCCCTAATATCGGCCCCCATTCGGTTTGCCGCAAGGTTTCATGCAAAGCCTGGGTCAGGACTGTGGGCTCGATATACCGATCGACCTTGCGCGTGCGCCAGGCAAGCCCGACATAGACAGGAAGGGATGAAAATTCATAGGTCATCGAAAAGCTGGACTGGTAATAACGCAGGTTCGTTTGTGACAGGATGGGCAGGCCGAATTGCGTCTGTCCCAGATAATCAATCTGTCCCGACAAACTCCGGTACAGAAGGCCAAAGCGCCAGCCACCCCGGGCATATTCCGCGTGCAGGCTCGACCCGCTGAGGCTGCCGGACTCCCGATCGAAGACACTGCCGAAGCGATATTCACTTGAATCGTAATCAGCAGCGTCGGCCAGCACGGAGAAAGTCAGGCCGGTTGGCGCAGCGGCGACTGCAGCCGGGACGAAACCGGCGCATCCCCCGATACACAGTACCATCCCAAATAAGATATTAAGAGCGTTACGCATATTTTACATGCCGTGAAAAAAAGGCCGGGTTGCCCCGGCCTCAAGCTTATTACACGTTGTTGGTTATTATGAACGGAACTTAGGGAAACGTCACCGTATAAGCTGTCGTAGTGTTATTGATGTTATAGGTCACGGTCACATTGCCAGCCAACGCGGTGATGACCACTGTATCGCCGTTAGCATCGGTCACGGTAATCGTGCCGCTAATCGGGATACCGGTAGTCGAATCATAGGTCCAGCCATTGAACTCGACCTTAATGATGCCGCCCTCGCCTGGGGAATTGTACACATACGTGGCGGAGTTAATCGTCACATTATTACCGCTGTAACTAACATTCGCGACAAGCAGGTTGGTAACACCGCCATTCGGCAACTGCGTGGCAATGGTAATCGTGCCACCACTCACATCCAGGACATAGGATCCGCTAATGGGACCGTAGCTATCGTTTGTGGAAGTTGAGGTATCGACAATTGACATGGTGAAATTGCTATAGCTGACTGAAGTCGCATAATCGCTGTAGCTGTTGAAACGCGTGTAGGTCACTTTGGATGAGCCGTTAAGCGTGAAGGTCGTCGTGCTAGAGACATCAAAGGTGCAACTACTGAAAGTCATGTTGACATAAGTCCCGGCAGTGGGCGTGCCACTCGACGGCATGTTGGTGTCATAGGTCATCGACCCTGAACCTATTCCTGTGCTACTTAAATTCGAACAAGGGTAGCTACCTGATACCCCGGCAGGGAGAGTACTGATGCCAGCCGGTATGTTTTGCATTGACACCGCCGCCACCAAATCTGGCGTGCCGTTCTGGATCTCCTTGGCCAGGGTATCCGCATCCGCTTGTGAACTGGTAAACGTAGCAGTTGGTGACGTGCTAATGCTTAAACCGGAAGGAGGGTTTCCACCACTGCCACTGCCGCCACCTCCACCACCACCGCATCCCGTAACCAGCAGTGCACCCAAAAAAATCGTCGAAATAACTTTTAAGTTCATTGTTTCCCACCTTTTACAAAAATTCGCTAAATGCATTGCTTAAAACAAAACAGGCAAACGCATAGATAGTTTTTCGGAGAATTCAAAAAATGATAGATTATTTTTTATCTGTTCACGTCTAAAAATGGATCTGGATCACACAATTTAAAACCTTGTAGAATTGTAAAGTATATTCGTAGTAACAGCTATGTCTCCAGCCAGTTAAAGAATCAAGATGGCCGCGAACACTCGGCAACTCATCCATAACCGATGGATTTACGCGAGCCAACACAACATTGTTATTTATAAGGAGAAGTGAATGCCCTATCTTAACCTGCGAATTTCACAGAATGAAACCTCCGAGACAGTCGATAAACTTGTATCAACACTAATGAAACATACAACCGACATACTTGGCAAAAAACCCGAGGTCACTTCTATCGTGATTGATCAGATAGCAGCTCAATCATGGTTTGTTGGTGGGAAACGAATTAGCGAACAGAATGCGGTGACATTTTATCTTGATATCAAAATCACTGACGGGACCAACACCAAAAAAGAAAAGTCAGAATACATCAAACACGTCTTTGCAGAATTTGAAACAATACTGGGTAGCATTACACCAGCAAGTTACATTGTGATTCATGATGTCCGGGCGGATGCATGGGGATTCCAGGGACTCACCCAGGAATATCGTTTTATCCAGTCACAATCGCTATAGTCCACATTCCGATCACATCCAGCAGCAAATCAACTGTTGGCAACTTACTCAAGAATGAGTTTGTCGACTTGGCTGGCGAAACTGTGCTTTGCTGTCTATGTTAAAGAGGTATTCAACGGCTTTTACCTCGAAACATAACCAAACGATCATGACCACCTGTAAATTCTTCGGACGCAGGATGTACACCGGTAAGGCGTTTCGGCGTGCCTTCAGTATCGAGGAATTGCGCGGGATTGCCCGACGCACGATACCCAATTTTGCCTTCGAGTACATCGAGGGCGGTGCCGAAGATGAACGGGCTCTGCACTGGAACCGTAGCGCACTCGACGCCATCCGCCTGATCCCCAATGCGCTGGTGGACACCAGCACCCGCCATCAGCGCATCACCCTGTTCAATAAGGAATCGAATTCACCACTCGTTATCGGCCCCACGGGCCTTAACGGGATTACTCGTTACCGCGGTGATCTGGCCCTGGCCCGTGCGGCAGCATCCGCCGGTATTCCTTTTACCCTGAGTACGGTCTCCAACATGCGCCTGGAAGAAGTTGCCGAAAAGGCCGGTGGCCGGCTTTGGATGCAACTATACGTCCTGCACGATCGCGCGGCGGCGCGTGACATCCTCGCCCGCGCCGACAGGGCCGGCTATGAGGCAATCGTGTTTACCACCGATGCCAATGTCTTCGGTTACCGCGAATGGGACCGGCGCAATTACCGCGCTCCCGGCAAACTGACCTTGCGCAACATGATTGACGTGGCCCTGCATCCGCGCTGGTTGCTGGATGTGTACACCCATGGTATCCCCTGGTTCGATAACATCGTCGACTTCATGCCAGCGGAGGCTAAAAGTGCGCGCAGCGGTGTTGCCTATTTTCATAAACTGTTTTCACCGGATATTTCCTGGGACGATGTGGCCTGGATACGTGAGGCCTGGCCACACAAGTTGTTACTCAAGGGGGTATTGAGTGTCAACGATGCCATCCACGCTGCCGATGCCGGTTGTGATGGCATCATCCTGAGTAACCACGGCGGGCGCCAGCTCGATGTTTGTGTTGCACCGATCGAAATGTTGCCATCGCTTGCACAGGCCGTAGGCGATCGCCTGACCCTCATCGTCGATAGCGGCTTTCGCCGCGGTGGCGATGTGGTGAAGGCCATTGCGCTTGGCGCGCATGCAGTGATGCTTGGACGTGCAACTTTATATGGACTAGCCGCCGGCGGCGAGGCCGGAGTCAGTCATGCGCTTGAGATTCTCAAGAACGAAATCGATCGCAGCCTGGGTCAGTTAGGTTGTGCTTCACTGGCTGATATCCATCCGGGTATGGTCGTGAATGCCCCGCCGATTCACCTCCGCTAAATGACGAACTGGTTTTGCAAAAACCTTGGTGATGCATTGCTGGCCGGGACTGCGATCGATCAGATCAAAACACTTTTCGCCGATGCCTATGCGGATTCAACCCCACCCGATGATCTGGCAATCTTTTTCCGCCACGAGTCCGAAGGCCGTCTGCACTGTGAGGTGATGGTGTACTTCTCCCCTGCTGCTGCGGAACTCGCCCACGCTGTTGATGCCGTCAGCTGCACACCACCGACACCACACGATCTTGGCTTGTTGGCTGGATCAGAACATGCCCGTGCTATCCTGTTCCCTCCGCTATAATATCCCGGCCATAACCAGAGAACGGGATGATGCCAGGCCAGACGATTTATAACGCCGAAGTAATTTGGGAACGCGACCAGCAAGCCTTTGTTGATTTGCAATATAGCCGCGCTCATCGCTGGCGCTTTGATAATCACCTGGAATTGCGCGCCACCGCTTCACCCCATGTCGTCGCACCGGCGCTGACGGATCCAACAGCGCTCGATCCGGAACAGGCCTTCGTGGCATCGATCTCCAGTTGTCACATGCTGTGGTTTTTATCCATCGCAGCGAAGCAGAAATTCTGTGTCGATCGCTATCACGACACGGCAAGCGGGATCCTGGAGGTCAATGCCGACGGTAAGCTGGCCATTACCGTGGTGACCTTGCGCCCTGCCGTGGTGTTTAGCGGAGCATTGCAGCCTGACCGTGTAGAAATTGAGGCCATGCATACCGATGCCCATCACCACTGTTTTATTGCTAATTCGGTCAGGAGCGAGATTCGCTGCCTGCCCGTGTTTGCGCAAACCGAACCAACGAAATAGTCCTGCGTTGTCCACCACGAATCCGTTACAATTAAACACATGCCGTTAAAAATCATCATGCTTGGGACGCTCGGTTACGTCTTTGAGTATCGCCGCATTTTGCTCAAGGTGCTGTTTGTCCCGTTTGTTTTATACATGGCCCTTGATGCCATAAACCTCTACCAGCAGGACTGGGTCGCCATGGTGCTACTCAGTATCCTAAGTTTGATGGTGCAAACCATGTTCGCCATTACCACTCACCGGGTCATGTTGTTGGGACCAAAGTCGGTGCCCTTGTGGGGTGTGCTCAGTTGGTCACGACGAGAAACCAGCTTTGCCCTGCACATGATCGGACTCTCGCTCATCGTGTTGCCACTGTCATTACCACTTTACATCCCTGTTGTCGGCTGGGCCATCACCTCAATCCTGATCATCTGGGTATTCGGGCGCCTGTCATTGGTGTTTCCCACTATCGCCATTGACCGTAGTTTGTCCTTTCGGGATTCCTGGCAACTCACCCGTCAGCACCAGATCTTGATGGTCTTCGTGGTGATGGTGTTTCCACTGATATTGATGAGTCCAGTGTATCTGTTACGCCTGCTTCCTTACTCGTTTGTACTCAGCAGCTTCTTTTCAACCCTGACCACGGTGTTTACCGTCACTGCTTTGTCCGTGGCCTACAAGTACATCACCCAAACACCTGCCGGTGATCGCCTTGCCTGACTACCAGGGCAAGCGATAGTATTTTTGACAATTTAGACAATACTTAGGTAGCAAGCCACTGTTAAACGGCATAAGTGGCATCCGCTGTATCCGGATAGTGACAGTCGCAACCAGGACCAGACACATGGTTACCAAGAGTTCACCGCAACACACTTGTGCAATCTGTGGCAAATCATTCTCTGCACGCAATGTAGTTTCAGGGGAATTAGTCCGTAAGGAAATCGCGGAGGAAATTCTCAAGACAAACCCAGATTGGTCAGCGGACAAATTTATTTGTCGGGCCGATCTTGCTGACTATCGCGACCGCTATTTACAGTCCCTGCTCGCTTCAGAAAAGGGTGAACTGTCTTCACTGGAACAGGAAGTCGTGGACAGCATGCGAAGACACGAACTGCTTTCTTCCAATGTGGAATCCGAATTCGAACAGAAGTGGAGCTTCGGTGAACGTATGGCAGACAGGATTGCTAAATTCGGCGGCAGCTGGACTTTCCTGATATGTTTTGCACTGTTTTTGTTGTTCTGGATCGGGATGAATTCCTTTGTACTGATTACCCGACCACCCGACCCATATCCTTACATCTTGTTGAACCTGGTCCTCTCCTGTCTGGCTGCCATCCAGGCCCCGATCATCATGATGAGTAAGAACCGGCAAGAGGCCAAGGACCGGGTACGTTCACAGCACGACTACCAGGTCAATCTCAAGGCGGAGCTGGAGATTCGGCATTTGCATGAAAAGGTGGATCACCTGTTGTCGCACCAGTGGGATCGCCTGGTGCAAATCCAGGAACTGCAACTGGAATTATTGTCGGAGCTGGGCAATAAAAAATGAAGCCATAGTGATTAATACTTCAGGTTCACATGAACTCACTATCACATAGCAACTCCAATACCCTGTTACCGTATCACGGGTAACAACATGATCAAACAAAACGGCTAGCGCTCATCGAAGACAGATCGCAATACCAGCAACCGACAATCTCTTGGAACAGCATACGCCACATAGCAACAGCATACCCTGGCAAGGCCTGACCAGTGCGCAAGCAGCGCAACGTCTGGCCAGCGATGGCCCGAATGCTGTGGCTGATGAGCAACCTCATCCGCTGCGCATATTGTTGCAAAAATTCTGGGCACCGGTGCCCTGGATGCTGGAAGCCACGATCCTGCTGCAACTCCTCCTGGGTAAAATCGACGAGGCTGCGATCATTGCAGTCTTGCTGGTGTTTAATATCGTGCTGGCATTTGTGCAGGAAGGTCGCGCCAATCATGCCCTGGCACTTCTGAAGCAGCGTCTTGCCGTGCAAGCTCGCGTCTACCGGGATGGGCAGTGGCAACACGTCGCCGCGCGTGACCTGGTTGCAGGTGATATGGTGCATCTGCGCATGGGTGATCTCGCACCGGCTGATATCCGGTTGCTGCAAGGTGAAGTGCTACTGGATCAATCGGCACTGACCGGCGAGTCGTTACCGGTGGAAGCAGTCACGAACGCCATTGCCTATGCAGGTGCCGTCGTCAAACGCGGCGAGGCCACTGGGGAAGTCACGGCCACCGGCAGTCGTACCTATTTTGGTAAAACTGCAGAACTGGTACGCAGCGCCAAAACCGTCAGTCATCTGCAGACCACTATCCTCACCATTGTGAAATATCTCATTGCACTCGACCTGATGCTGGTCGCTGCCCTGTTCGGTTATGCCCTGGCTGCCGGAATGCCCCTGCGCGAGACCCTGCCGTTTGCCTTGATCCTGTTAGTGGCGTCGGTCCCAGTGGCCTTGCCTGCGACATTTACCCTGGCGACAGCATTAGGTGCCCTGGAGCTGGCCAGACGCGGCGTACTCGTGACACGCCTGTCGGCTATCGAAGAAGCGGCCGCGATGGATATGCTGGCCACGGACAAGACCGGCACCATCACCATGAATCAGTTGGCAGTGGCAGAATTGAGTGCGTTTGCGCCATATCGCGAGAAGGAATTATTACGCATGGCTGCACTGGCGTGCGATGAATCAACCCAGGATCCCATTGACCTGGCCATCCTCGAGGCAGCGCGCACGCAAGGCATGCTGGAGAATCTGCCCACCCGATTGCAATTCATACCGTTTGATACCAGCAGCAAGCGCTCTGAAACACAGTTCGAACAGGATGGCGAACGTCGGCGATCGCTAAAAGGCGCACCGGTGGTCATCAACGCGCTCTGTGCGCAACATCCGGATATCACGCCTGAGGTCGAACGCTTGTCTGCCGAGGGTTACCGTGTGCTGGCCGTTGCAACCGGCACCACCGAAGCCTTACAACTCGTCGGACTTGTTGCGCTGCAAGATCCACCACGCAACGATTCACTTAACCTTGTACAAAGTCTGAAGGCACTGGGTGTCCGCGTCATGATGGTCACGGGCGATGGACTCGCTACCGCGCGCAGTATTGCCGCCAAGGTCGGCATCGGTTCTCGTGCATGCAACCCGGATCGACTGCATTCAGATCGCGTTTCTGCGATCCAGGAATGTGATGTGTTTGCCGGGGTCTATCCCGACGACAAGTTTCACCTGGTGCAGCAGCTGCAAGGCTGCGGGCATGTCAGCGGGATGACCGGTGACGGCGTAAACGATGCGCCAGCGTTAAAACAGGCCGAGGTGGGCATCGCCGTATCCAATGCCAGTGATGTCGCCAAGGCCGCGGCCAGCATGGTCTTGACCAATCCCGGACTCACCGATGTCCTCGCAGCCGTCGAGGTCAGCCGGCGCATTTATCAACGCATGCTGACCTACACGCTCAACAAAATCATCAAGACCCTGGAGATCGCCATCTTCCTCAGCGTCGGCGTCATGTTGACCGGGGTATTCGTCGTCACGCCAATCCTGATTGTGCTGTTGTTATTTACCAATGATTTCGTGACCATGTCCATCGCCACTGATCGCGTGGCATTTTCACGCCAGCCCGAACGCTGGCGGATCCCGACCCTGATGCTGACGGCAGGTATCCTGGCCGTGTTGATCTTGATTTTGTCTTTCAGCGTCTTCTTTATTGGTCGCGACTGGTTGCAACTGCCACTGCCACAATTGCAGTCTTTGATTTTTGTCATGCTGGTATTTACCGGGCAGGGTAATGTGTATCTGGTTCGTGAGCGCCAGCACATGTGGCACTCACGCCCGAGTCGCTGGCTGGTAGTCGCCTCGCTGCTCGATATTGTTGTGGTGAGTGTGTTCGCAACGCGCGGTATCCTGATGGCACCGATTCATCCCGCGCTGGTGCTGGCCCTGCTGCTGGTGGTCGTCTTGTATCTGCTGCTGGTGGATTTTGTGAAGATTCGGATTTTTCGCTTTCTCTATCCGTAACTCATGTGAAGCACACGCGAACAGCGTATGCCAAGGCTTAGCGTTTGTTTCGCAACGTCTTCATGTGACGATACAGTGGTCATGCACTGACACCCCGTATCGCGGTCGCGGGTCGGCGATGACCATTATGCTCGCTCACGGTTGCGCTGGCTGTTTTATTCCCACATGAAATACCGCTGTTTTAACCGGCCTGGAGTCTTTACACTTCATCTTTATTTCACCCAACCCTGAGGGTATAAGTATGGCAA
>JBECKZ010000009.1:0-5224 GCA_040235555.1 Thiohalomonadales bacterium
GCTGGACTTCTTGACTGGCGCGGTTCTTTCACTTGTTGGTCCGCTATGCACCGGTTCAAGGGCGATAGGCCGACTGCGCAGATTACCGTCCGTGCCGGACCAGAATTCAAGATTTTTGGCATCTGGCCGCACATTGCGACGGGTCAGGTGCGGTGTAATCGATAGCACAATTTCAGTTTTCTTCTTGTCGTCCTTATGGCTGGAGAATAATCTGCCCAGGACAGGGAGGTCCCCGAGCCCCGGAAACTTCTGGGCGGCCTTGCGATCCTCATCGCTGATTAAACCAGCCAGGACCTGGGTTTCACCATCTTTCAAACGTAAAACGGTATTTGCCGAGCGGGTACCAATTTGATAGGCAAGCGTCGGGCCACTACTGATTTCACGTACGATATTGCTAACCTCTAGATTTACCTTGATTTCTACATCGTCGTCCGGGTGGATGTCTGGTTTGACATCCAGTTTCAGACCTACATCCACGTACTGGACATTGCCGGTGACGACCGGTGTCCCGGAGGCAACGGGAGTTACCGCATTTGTGATTACCGGGACACGGTCACCGATTAGAATTTTTGCATCTTGACGATTTCGTACCCGTATTCGTGGACTGGCCAGGATATTTACATCGCCGCTTTCATCCTTAAGATCTATCGAGGCATTAAGAGCGGAAGCGGTGAAATAGTTGCTGTTCAGATGTCCCAGGTCACGCAAGGTCAGTGGCTGAGAAGGCGTGGTGGTGGTGACGACGCCGCCACCAGGCAGAGTATTTACCGTGGTTGTTGGTGGCGTACCGGCTGCAGACAAAGCAATTTGCTCAGGTAGCTTGAGACCAAGCTCGGTCAGGCGAGCGCGGGTCACCTCGAGTACTTCCACTTCCAGCATCACTTCCGGCTGAGCCAGATCGTGGGCGTTTATCAGTTTTTCTGCCAGTCGGATGGCATCCGGAGTATCACGTATGACCAGGGAATTGGTTTTTTTGTCGACATACATATCCTTGGTCTTAAGTACCGTTTTCAGCATTTTCTGCATTTCCTTGGGGTCAGCATTGGTGAGTTCAAAGCTGCGAACTATCAGATCCTGGTATTGTTTAACCTTGCTTGGTGTGTCGGGGTAGAGGAGGATTGTATTATCGGACAGGATTTTCTTGTTCAAGCCATCCTGTAATGCGATTAGATCTACCGTATCCTCGACTGAGGCATCTTTAACAAATATTGTGGTCTTGAGATCGCTGCGGACATCCTTGTCCAGCAAAATATTCAAACCACTGGTGCGAGACAGTGCTTCAACAACCATCTTCAGATTAGCATCACGGAATTCAAGGGTTACAGGTTTTCTGAATATCGGTTTCAGTGTAGGGCCTGTTAAGGCGTCGTTTGCAAGTTTTTCGTCGATCTTGCGAGCCAAAGATTTGGCCGGCAGGAAATCAGGATCTTCCAGAAGGATGCCGTGAACCATGGCTTGCGCCTTCTTTAATAGATGTTGTCCGTATAGTTTTTCAGCGATTTTTATTTCTTGTATATGACGCCTGTCCATTTTAAGTTTATGCAGTCCATCTTTTGCATCCTGGTTATCCTTGTCGATATTTAAGACGCGCTGATAGAGTGTTTCTGATGCATCATAATTGCCTGTGGCGCGCAGGCTGTCGGCCTTTCGCATCATGTGGTTCACAATGCGTTCCCGGGAGCGGATGAGGTCAATACGGTATGAGAAGTTCTCAGGGTCAGATTTGGCTGCTTCTTCAAGTTTTTGCAGACCCTGTTCACTTTTCCCTTCATCCACAAGGTTCATGCCTTCTTCATGAAGACGTTGCGCAGCGCATGAACACAACAACAGGGTCATAGCAACGAATCCAACCGGTCGAATCATGCTAGCGAAATTTCGACCAAGCCGTAAAAAGGATAATATTAATATAGATACAGACCCGGACATATCAGTGTACCTCTACCAGGTTGAGATATTGTTTTTTATTAAGGGGTAAATAGGTCATGGCCAATTTATCGCCCTCGATTCCATCAATACGATAAATCTTGTTTAGCGTCTCCCCTCCATGCACCAAAAAAACATGGGATTTATCGGAGATGAATAACGTCTGGGTACCATCCGCATGCGTTGCCTTGCCAATAAAAGTAAATGGCATAGGTGGTGCAACCGGCGCAGGTGGTGGTGCTGGCGGCGGTGGCGGAGGGGCTATGTACCATGATTTTTTGCGAAATAGATCTTCGTTGTCATTGCTGGCGCGAGACTTTTTAATTCGCGCGAGGCTGATAAGTTCTGGTAAGCGCTCGGAAGTATTACTTAGTCTTTTTTTGCTGGATGTATTCTGTACTACAACGACATCATTTGACTCTGATGCGCTGGAGTCATCCAGATAGGTCTTGATGACAAGAAACGCGGTAATCGATATTGCCAGAAACCACAAACGCTGTCTGGTTGATTTTAAAATCATGACCCGGGCCCCAGGTACAGGTAAAATTTAATCTTGGCCTTTATGCTTGTTTCGCCGATTTTGCGGCGTTCGTAAGAGATGCTATTAAGTGCAATATAGGGAATATCTTTCAATACTTTGCTAATGAAACGATATATCTGCTGGAAATTTCCACTTACCGGTAGATTAATTTCATAACGAATGAGTTTCCCCGCGCGTTCGTGCAGTGGCGTGTATTTACCCTTTGTCAATACCAGGTTCTGTGCCTTTGCGTCCTTATATATCTCGCCAAGCCATTTTGGCGCGCTGAGTTGTGCCGGAAAGAACCGATAGTAAGCGGCCAACTGTTCGGTAACAGGCGCATTATGTGCAGTGTTGCTTCCGCTTCCAGACTCCTTGCTTGATGCCATTGTGACCAGTTGTGCATGCAACTGATTAATGCGTGTTTGTGTAGGCTGTAGAACCAACGTATACACGCACAGGGACAGGAATAATAAACCAATGCCCAGCATGCCCTCACGTCCAAGTCTGGCTGCAGTGACGCGTAACTTCCAGCGCAAGTTATTCATGGCGCAAGGTCCCAGTTGGCTATGATGGTAAATCGAACAGGGCGTTGTGCTGACCGCAGTTCAATCTGGTGTTTTTCAAGATAGACCGAGCGTAATGAGTCCGCCTTTTGCAATTTCTGCAGGTACTCAAGCAATACATCAAGATTTTTAGCTTCACCGCTTATCTTGATGCTCTTTCGGCTTACGTCTGGGGTAATGGACAGCAAGGCCACCTGGGTCTGCTGTGAACCGGCGATGCTTTTAAACAGCCCGTTCCATGGCAGTGATAGCTGCAGCATGACAGAATTGGCGTCTTTGATTTCGGCGCGCAGTTTTTGCAACTCGGCTGCAGAGTATGACACTTTATGCTGCGATTTTCCGGAATGTCGTGTGGCGATTGCGTAGCGTGTTTCCTGTATATTGAGAGTTTGCATACGTGAGAACAAATGCGCGCCAAGAAAGGTCGTGACAGCCAGGCCGATTAATAGCAATACCATGCCGGATATGCCAATACGTCGGTGTGGCTTTTGAAAATCGAGAAACAGGCCTGCCATGGTGTTCATGCGCATACCGCCATTGCCTGTGCGGTTCCGCTTGCCTGTATCGGTTCCGGCCATTCAGATGGATCAAGAACTAATTCCATTCCCGCGCAATCATGCCCTGATGTGTTACAGGCCCTGCTGATATTAATTGGTTCAGGGTAATCCGGCGCAATCACCATCATGGGCAAGGTTTGACCGGTTTCTGATTCGGTTATTCCCGCAAACAATGTTTCTCTCTGGATCAGGCTGGTTAATTCTTGTCTCCAGTTAGTATCTATCCGTGTAGTCTTGATAGATTGCCAGCGGCTGTTTTTCAGGAGCGCCAGGCACAGGATCCCGTCCTCCACCAGTATTAGCCAGGTATCTGGGAGAAGTCGTGAGGAATACTGATTAAATGCGACTGCAAGATATGGCTGGACAGAATGCAGAGATACCAGCTGTAGTGAACATAATTCTCGCAATCTGTTAAGCAGATCACGATCCAGGGCACATGCCACACGTGGAGAATTAAATCGCATTGCCGGGCTTAGTAAAATTTCCCAGTGTGCCGAAGATTGGCCGTAGATACGTGAAAACTGGTGTTGTGCAAGGGCAAGTTCTTCGTCAGCACGGGTTATATCACCGTTGTTATGAAATATAGCGTAACGCACAAAGTGATTGGATAACACTACGCGGACTTCAGTGCGGCCATGAATAAATTCTGGAAATTCACTGTCAAGCTCTTGTAATGCGCTGTTCCACATTGGTTCACCGTTCTCAATCGGCCGGCAGGATACGACAGATTTATCCAGTATTCGCGCCGTACTTCTGCGTGACATGCGTAAAAGCTGTACCTGTCGTGGGTGTAAAACGATTTGTACTTGTTCAGCCAACCAGCGTGACACGATTTATCTCCTCCAGAGTAGTGATGCCTTCGCGCACCAGAGTCAGGGCGCTTTCACGAAGAAGATGGGTGCCGTTGCGGCGCGCTGCATCCTTTACACGCCCTATAGGAGCGTTTCCTGAGATCAGTTCGCGGATTTCATCATTCAGGCAGAGTAATTCGGCAATTGCGCGTCGTCCTCGATAACCTGTGCCACGGCAATGTCCACAACCCTGACCGGCACGAAATTGATAGTCAATACTGTCGTCCAGGGTAATGCCGGAATCATGTAAGAGAGTCGGATCGGGAGAGTGTTCCTGGGTGCAGTGCGGACAATTCAGTCTTACCAGGCGTTGCGCGACGATGCCGTTTAGAGCGGAAACAAAACTGGACGGGCTGACTTCCATATGCAGGAAACGTCCGATCACATCAAACACATTGTTTGCGTGAACGGTGGTGAATACCAGGTGACCGGTGAGCGCAGATTGTACGGCGATTTGTGCGGTTTCAGCGTCACGTATTTCGCCGACCATGATCTTGTCCGGGTCGTGACGGAGAATCGAGCGCAATCCACGCGCGAAAGTCAGACCCTTTTTTTCATTAACAGGAATTTGCAAGACGCCGGGCAGTTGATATTCCACCGGGTCTTCAATCGTTATAATCTTATCCCGGCCGTGATTGATTTCGGTGATCGCCGCATAAAGGGTGGTGGTCTTGCCGCTACCGGTAGGGCCGGTTACCAGCAACATGCCATAGGGTTCATTTGCCAGACGCCGCAGGGTGACCAGCGAGGCCGCATCGAAGCCGAGATAATCAAGACGCAGGCCCTTTATTTGATCCGACAGGGTCT
>JBECKZ010000012.1:0-6575 GCA_040235555.1 Thiohalomonadales bacterium
CGTTTCCGACTTCCTCGATGGTGACATTGCGGCGCATAGGGGCGGTCTGTTCTACTTCATCGAGCATCCGGCGGAAATTACTGATACCGGCTGCAGCCAGGGTCTTGATCGGGCCGGCAGAGATGGCGTTGACGCGGATACCGTCCGGTCCCAGGCTTTGTGCCATATAACGGACGTTGGCTTCCAGTGAGGCCTTGGCCAGCCCCATGACGTTGTAATTCGGCATGGCGCGTACCGCCCCGAGATAACTTAAAGTTAGCAGGGCGCCATCGCGTCCTTCCATCATGTTACGGCCCGCTTTGGCCAACGCGGCAAAACTGTAAGAACTGATCTCATGGGCCGTGCGAAAGCCGTCGCGAGTCACAGTATCCAGGTAATCGCCCTCCAATTCTTCGCTGGGGGCGAAGGCCACAGAGTGCACAATGATGTCGAGGCCATCCCAGTAATTATCGAGGTGATCGAAGACTTTTTCGATCTCTTCATCGCTACTGACATCACAGGGTACGATAATTTCAGAGCCCAGCTCGGCTGCCATTTTTTCTACCCGGTCTTTCAGTCTTTCATTTTGATAGGTGAAAGCGAGTTCCGCCCCTTCGCGTTGCATGGCCTGGGCGATGCCCCAGGCGATGGAACGATTACTGGCCAGCCCTACAATCAGAGCGCGTTTATTTTGTAAAAAGCCCATGTTCGAAACCTTTTGTTGAATTTTTCGCCGTTGAATCGGTCAATGACGTAATTATGGATGACTTATTATATAGAACAATGCTAAACATAGCGAAATTCGCGTGTGACGGGAAGTCTGGCCAAAAAGTGAAATGCAGCATATAAAATGTGTTCGGATTTGATAGATGGATGAGGTCGGATGCAGGCAGTTGCATCATTGAATACTAATAAACACAGACAAACCGTTTTCGCCAAGCTGAAATCCTGGTTAGCTAGACCAGTGCAACTTGGCGGTGTGCTGTGCCTGACTTGCTTGGTAGCAGGCTGCAGCAAGTCCAGCTGGAACAATCCTTACCCGGCCAGCGAATCCGGCAAAAATATTATCTACTCCGCCTTTCGGGAACGCCCTAAACACCTCGATCCCGCGCAGTCATACAGCTCGAATGAGTACACGTTTATTGGTGAAATCTACGAACCAATTCTGCAATATAATTATTTGAAACGCCCATACCAACTGGAACCTTTGACTGCCACCCAGATACCGCATCCGGTTTACTACGATGCAAACGGCAAGCAACTGCCAGATAATGCTGTTTTGGATCAGATTGCCTATAGTCTTTACACAATTCATATCAAGCCCGGCATCCTGTACCAACCACACCCGGCCTTTGCCAAGGATGCCAAGGGCAATTATCTCTACCATCATCTCAGCGATACAGAATTGACGCACATTTATCGCCTGAGTGATTTTTCACACACGGGCACACGTGAACTGACTGCGGCAGATTATGTGTATCAAATAAAACGCCTGGCTTCGCCACGCCTGCATTCGCCGATTTTTGGTCTCATGAGTGAATACATTGTTGGTCTTGCGGATTATGCCAAAACCTTGCAGCAGGCATACAAACAACTCGGTGGTGATGAAGACCAATCGGTGTACCTGGACCTGACCAAATATCCTCTGGATGGTGTAAAGCAGATTGATCGCTATACCTATCAGATCAAGGTCAAGGGCAAATATCCGCAATTGCTGTACTGGCTGGCTATGCCGTTTTTTGCCCCAATGCCTAAAGAAGCAGACATCTTTTACAGCCAGCTCGGCTTGCAACAACGCAATATTACCCTGGACTGGTACCCAGTAGGCACAGGTGCCTACATGCTGACAGAGAACAATCCAAACCGGCGCATGGTGTTATCGCGTAATCCCAATTACCACGAGGATGAATATCCGTCACAGGGCAGCCCAGAGGACAAAAAAGAAGGTTTATTGGCTGACGCCGGCAAGAAGTTGCCATTCATCGATGAAGCCATCTTCAGCCTGGAGAAGGAAGACATTCCGTACTGGAACAAATTTATGCAGGGTTATTATGATGCCTCCGGAATCAGTTCGGATACTTTCGACAAGGCCATTAGCTTCAGCCAGACGGGCAATGCACAACTTAGTGAAGATCTGAAACAGCGACATATTCATTTATTGACTACCGTGCAGCCAACCACGATCTACTTGGGTTTTAATATGCTTGACCCGGTCGTTGGGGGGTATGATGAAAAGCATCGCAAGTTACGCCAGGCCATTTCCATTGCCATCGATTATGAACAGTACATTGCCATTTTTGTTAATGGGCGCGGAATCCCGGCCTTCAGTCCGATCCCGCCAGGGATTTTTGGCTTTCGTAAGGGAGAAGCCGGTATTAATCCGTACGTCTACGAATGGCATAACGACAAGGCAGAGCGCAAGTCGATTGCGCAGGCTCAGCAATTACTCGCCGAAGCCGGATATCCCGATGGCATCAGTGCACAAACTGGCAAACCTTTATTAATCAATTTTGATACGGCTGCCAGTGGCTCCGATAGCAAGGCCTGGTTCGACTGGTTGCGTAAGCAATTTGACAAGATCCATGTACAGTTGAATATCCGAAATACCGACTACAACCGGTTTCAGGACAAGATGAGTAAAGGCAATGCGCAACTATTCAATTGGGGCTGGAATGCGGATTATCCAGATCCGGAAAACTTCCTGTTTCTACTCTATGGCCCCAACAGCAAGGTCAGTTCACAGGGCGAAAATGCAGCGAATTACAGCAACCCGGAATATGACAGGTTGTTTGTGCAAATGAAAAATATGGGTGATACACCACAACGCCAGGCCATCATTGATAAAATGCTGGCATTACTACAACGCGATGCCCCGTGGGTGTGGGGATTTCATCCGGAAGCCTATACGCTTTACCACGACTGGCTGAAAAATGTAAAACCCAATCTTATGGCGCAGAATACGCTCAAATATCGGCGCATCGATCCAAAGGAGCGGCAGCAATATCGAAAGAAATGGAACCATCCGGTTCTATGGCCACTCTGGATTCTATTGTTGATTGTGGCAATCAGCCTGTTGCCCGCCATCGTGACCTATCGACGCAAGGAACACCAGGCTGTCGTAAATCGGGCGAGGGAGGATTGAACCATGTTCGCCTATATCATTCGTCGGGTGCTCTATGCGATTCCTATCCTGATCGGGGTAAACATACTCACGTTTGCCTTGTTCTTTATGGTGAACAGTCCGGATGATATGGCGCGCATGCAGTTAGGCATGAAACACGTGCAACAGGCCGATATCGACAAGTGGAAACAGGAGCGTGGATATGACAAGCCGTTGTTTATCAATACCAAGGCCAAAGGGATGCATGTTCTGACAGATACGATTTTTTATAACAAATCGATCAGCCTGTTTGCCTTCCACTTTGGCAGTGCCGATGATGGCCGTGACATTGGCTATGACATCCGGCAACGCATGGGCCCCAGCCTGTCAATTGCCATTCCCGCTTTTATTGTTGGACTGCTGGTCAACATTACTTTTGCATTGTTGTTGGCATTCTTCCGCGCGACCTATGTCGATATCTGGGGCGTGGTGTTATGCGTGATCATGATGTCGATTTCCGGTATGTTTTATATCATTGGCGGTCAGTTCCTGATCAGTAAGACTCTGCACCTGGTACCGATATCCGGTTACGGTGAGTTCGGCTGGTCGAGTTTTAAATTCATCATCCTGCCTGCCATTATTGGTGTGATTTCAGGATTTGGCAGTGGCGCTCGCCTTTACCGTACGCTATTCCTCGAAGAAATCGGCAAGGACTACGTCCGTACCGCGCGGGCCAAGGGCCTGTCGGAATTGCGCGTGTTGTTTCGGCATGTGCTCAAGAACGCCATGATTCCTATCCTGACCGGGGTAGTCGTTGTGATACCGTCCCTTTTTCTCGGTGCCTTGTTGACCGAATCTTTCTTTGGAATTCCCGGCCTCGGCAGTTATACCATCGATGCTATTCGTTCCCAGGATTTTGCGATTGTGCGAGCCATGGTCTTTCTCGGATCAGTGTTGTACATCGTTGGTCTGATCCTGACGGATATTTCCTATACCCTGGTAGATCCACGTATTCGGTTGGAAGAATGAGTGCAATACAATTGACAAGGTCGCTCGGTCGCGCGGTTGCGCTGGTACTGACATTGTTGATCCTGTGGGTGAGCTATCCCTATATTCTGGGTGTCAAGGGGGAACACTATTGGACGGATGATCTGATTTTTATTTTGGTGGCCAGCGTGATCATCCTGGTCACCTATATCCGTAACAAAGAACACCTGCTTGCGCCTTGGCGTAAAGTGTTTCGGCGCAAACTGGCCATGATCTCACTTATTGTCATTGGTATCTATGTCAGTCTGGGTTTGCTGGACTCGATACACTTTCGCAAACCATTACCCAATACAGGACAAAGCCAGCAGGTGAATTATTCTGCGGAAGTCCTGAGTGTCCTCGATGAGCTGTTAATGCCTTTGAAGCTGCATTCTGAGGAAACCTATTCGGCACCATTCGCACTTTATTCCTACAGCAAGAAAATGCTCCTCGACGCCCATGGTAAACCGGTACGCGATTATCCACGGTTGCGGTACGCTGGTGCCCATCTAAAAAATCCAACGGACCGTGGGCGGGATATTCTCATGACTTCGTTACGGGGTGTGGTATATGCGCTTGGCGGCTGGTTGTTATTGCAATATTTGTTGACGTGGCAATTGGCACGACGAAGCCAGCAAAGGTTGACCAGGACCTGGCGGCTGATCTGGCGTGCACAAACGGAGATTCCCTGGCGGGTTGTCAGCTTGACCCTGTTGATTATCCTCATCGTGCTTGTGCCGTTGGGGATGCTCAGTGTGCATTATCATGTCTTTGGTACCGACAAGGTGGGTACGGACGTATTTTATATGTCATTAAAAAGTATCCGAACGGGGCTGGTGATTGGCACCTTGACCACGCTGATTATGTTGCCGTTTGCCGTGATGCTGGGGATCATGGCTGGCTATTATCGTGGCTGGGTCGATGATTTTATTCAGTATCTCTATACCACGCTTAACTCAATACCGGGTGTGTTATTGATTGCCGCTGCCATTCTGTCCATTGACGTACTTTTTGATAATCACCCACAGTGGTTCCCCACCATTTATGAGCGCTCGGATTTCCGCCTGCTGGCCCTGTGTGCGGTACTTGGGCTGACCAACTGGACCAGCCTGTGTCGGCTGTTACGTGGTGAGACGTTGAAATTGCGCGAGATGGATTATATCCAGGCTGCGACAGCCTTTGGTGTACACAATCTGAAGATCATCACACGGCATATCCTGCCTAATGTGATGCACATCGTTTTGATTATCGTGGTGCTGGATTTTAGCGGTCTGGTTCTGGCCGAATCTGTTCTGTCGTATATCGGCGTTGGAGTGGACCCATCCACCTTTAGTTGGGGCAATATGATTAATAATGCACGCATGGAATTGGCGCGAGAGCCCATTGTCTGGTGGTCCTTATTTGCCGCATTCATCATGATGTCCTTGCTGGTATTGGCGGCCAACCTGTTTGCCGATGCAGTACGCGATGCCTTTGATCCACGTCTGCAACAGATGTTGCAGAAGGCAGGTGCGGAGAATGACTGAGAAGAAGGACAGCTTGTTGCAGGTGGCAGACCTGTCAGTCTGGTTTGGTAACGAACAGCAACCGTTGCGGGCCGTAGATAAAGTCAGTTTTCAGATTCGCCCGGGTGAAACATTTGCCTTGCTCGGCGAATCCGGGAGCGGCAAATCCATGACTGCCTTATCCATCCTGCAACTGGTGCCGCAACCAGCTGGTCGCATCATGGGTGGTCAGGTCATGCTCAATGATCTGGACCTCATGCAATTGTCGGAAGCACAAATGCGCGCCGTGCGTGGCAACCGCATTGCGATGATATTCCAGGAACCCATGACCTCGCTGAATCCGGTACTGACAGTGGAACAACAAATCACCGAGACCTTGTATCAGCATACTTCGTTG
The DNA here is from genome assembly GCA_040235555.1 of Thiohalomonadales bacterium. Classification (GTDB taxonomy): domain Bacteria; phylum Pseudomonadota; class Gammaproteobacteria; order UBA6429; family Thiohalophilaceae; genus RI-92. Next base: position 6,008 of record JBECKZ010000012.1, read on the forward strand.
CGCGGTGCCGCAGCGCGCCTTCGTGCCTTGGAGTATCTAGATGCAGTAGGCATTCCGGCGGCGAAACAACGCCTGTATGACTATCCTCATCAACTATCGGGCGGGATGAAACAACGGGTAATGATTGCCATTGCGCTTGCGTGCGAGCCTGACCTGTTGATAGCAGATGAGCCGACGACAGCGCTGGATGTGACGATCCAAGCCCAGGTGCTGCAATTGCTGAAGGATATCCAGCAGGATACCGGGATGGCTGTGATGTTGATTACCCATGATCTGGGCATTGTTGCGGATAATGTGGATCACCTCGCAGTGATGTATGCCGGTCAGATTGTGGAACAGGCGCCTCGTGATACATTTTTTGCCAACCCGAAACACCCGTATTCACAAAAGCTCTTTGCCGCAGTCCCGGACCGGCATAAACGTGGACGCCAGCTTGAAGTAATTAAGGGATCGGTTCCGGCACTTAATAAACGATTTAGCGGTTGTCGTTTTGCTGAACGATGCGATGATGCCTGGTTGTACTGTCATCAGGCTGTGCCGCGTTGGGTGGGTGATTATGAGTCAGGGG
>JBECKZ010000201.1:0-5568 GCA_040235555.1 Thiohalomonadales bacterium
CGCCTGTTCCTTCTGTTTCGCAAGGGCAATTCGTTGTTCTTCCTTTTTTTGTTCAGCCAGGCGTTGGGCCCTCAGATCCGCCAGGCGCTTTTCTTCCTGCTGACGTTTACGGGTTAATTCCTCTCTCTGCTGTTGGGCACGCGCATCCTGTGCCTTCATTGCTTTTAGTTCTTTCTGTACCAGTTTTTCATCCACCGTAGTGACCGTTACCGTCTGCGGCTGAGTCGTCGCAGCACGATGTTGCGATGTGAAATGGAAACCAACACCAAACAGGATCAGAAAGAAGATATGCACCAAAACAGCGCCAAACACATAACGCGGGTGCTTTTTGATCATTTCCAGCATCAGTGACTCCGTGTCGGCTTGGTCACCAGGCTGAAATTGTCTATCCCCGCCTCATTCAGGATGGACATGGCATTAATCACTTTTCCGTAGTCTGCCTGCACATCGCCCTGGATAAGAATGGGCAGATCCGGATATTGTTTACGGCGAGCCACAACCCGGGCGACCAGCACTTTGGCGGTTACCGGTTTACTGGTGGATTCACCCAGGTTGACATACAGTCGTCCTCGCTCATCGATAGACACAACAATCGGCGGCTGTTTGCTCTTGGCGATGGCCTGGGCTCGTGCCTCAGGCAATTTCACCCGGTAACCTTCTGCCAACAGAGGGGCGGTAATCATAAAAATCGTCAACAATACCAGCATCACATCAATGTAAGGTACGACATTGATCTCTGACATCCGTTTCTTTTGATAGCGTTTGGGCGCTTGCTGAGCCATGTGTTACCCGATCTACGTGTCAGACCTTGGCCTGGCGTTGCAGTACCGTGGAAAATTCCTCGACGAAATTGTCATAGCGGCCCATCACGCGTTCAAGGTCGTTAGCAAAGCGGTTGTAGGCAATCACCGCCGGGATCGCGGCAAACAGGCCAAACGCCGTGGCCACCAGGGCCTCAGCGATCCCCGGAGCAACATCACCGATGGATGCGGTAGCAGACGTACCAAGGTGCTGAAAGGAATTCATGATGCCCCAGACTGTTCCAAACAGGCCAACGTAAGGACTGGTGGAACCGACGGTCGCCAGGAAGGAAAGGTGGCTTTCCAGGTTTTCGTATTCGCGGTTAAGTGCCACGCGCATGGCGCGTTGAGCACCCTCAACAATGGACATGGCATCCAGCCCACCCTGTTTGCGCAAATGAATGAATTCACGAAAACCGGCCTCGAAGATCGCATCCATGCCCGTAAGACGATCGCGTTGTGTAGAGATACGTTTATACAGCTCTCCCAGATCAGCGCCTGACCAGAAGCGCTTTTCGAATGCGAGTAACTCCTTACGGGCACGCTTGAGTACGCCACGTTTGAACAGGATAATCGTCCAGGAATACATGGAAGCCAGTACCAGCAGCCCCATCACGACTTTGACAATCAAACTGGCTCTCATCACCAGTTCGATAATAGATAAATCCGTTGCCACCATTACTCCTTATCCCGCAAGAGCTTGCGGATTGCGGGTGGTAAGGCAGCAGGTTTGAAGGTGCTTGCCTTTAAACAGACAATTTTCACCGTTCCCTTGCACAGTACCCCCGATTCATTTTGCTTTGTAATCTGTTGCGCCAATGTCATGCTTGCGGCACTGGTGTCAACCAGTTGCACATCGACGTTTAACGCATCATTCAAACGGGCTGGGAACAGATATTCGACCTCAATATGCCGCACGGCGAATAAGACATCTACCCTGGCAATGAGTTCATCCTGCTCAAAACCCAGCTTACGCAACCATTCGGTGCGCGCCCGCTCCATGAATTTTAAATAATTTGCATAATAAACAACACCGCCAGCGTCGGTATCTTCGTAATATACCCGCAGCGGCCATGAGAACCCGTTCACGAATTGCTGACTCATTTGGATTTAAACGCCAGAAAGACTCATTTGGTATTATTTATCTCCAAACAGGTCCAACGCAGTTTGCGGACTGGCGGGCGTGGCAGGCGTCGCCAGGCCAAAGTGACGATAGGCATTGGTTGTCGCAACCCTGCCCCGTGGCGTACGCATGATGAAACCTTGCTGAATCAAAAACGGCTCGAGCACATCTTCGATGGTGTCGCGTTCTTCACCGATGGCCGCAGCCAGACTATCCAGTCCGACCGGACCGCCGTCAAATTTCTCGATGATGGTTAACAGTAGCTTGCGATCCATCATATCGAAACCGCTGGCATCCACATCCAGCAAATCAAGCGCCTGCTCTGCCACTTGTGCCGTGATGATTCCATCGGCCTTGACCTGGGCATAGTCACGCACCCGACGTAGCAGCCGATTGGTAATACGCGGTGTACCCCGTGAGCGTTTGGCAATTTCACGTGCACCGGCAACATCGATTTCCACCTCCAGGATACTGGCTGAACGTGTCACGATTTTGACCAGGTCCTCCGTCGTGTAAAATTCCAGGCGCTGGACAATGCCAAAGCGATCGCGCAACGGCGAGGTCAACAGACCGGCGCGCGTCGTGGCCCCCACGAGTGTAAACGGCGGCAGATCCAGTTTAATCGAACGCGCTGCCGGGCCTTCACCGATCATTATATCGATCTGGTAATCCTCCATGGCCGGATACAGGATTTCTTCCACCACCGGACTCAACCGATGGATCTCATCGACAAACAACACATCCCGTGGCTCGAGGTTGGTGAGGATTGCCGCAAGGTCGCCCGGCCGCTCCAGTACCGGGCCGGAAGTGTGTTTGAGATTGACACCCAGTTCATGGGCAATGATATGCGACAGGGTGGTTTTGCCCAGGCCCGGAGGTCCAAAGATCAGCACATGATCCAGCGCTTCCTGGCGTGCCCGTGCGGCTTCGATAAAGATCTGCATTTGCTCTCGCACCGCCGGCTGGCCGACATAGTCCGCCAGCTTGAGCGGTCGCATTGCCCGATCGAAGGCATCGTCTCCGCGCTGGTTGTTGCCAGAGATCAGGCGTGATTCATCATGCATATAAATAAGAATCCCATCAGGTCACCGCCGCTTTGAGCGCCAGGCGGATGATGTCCTCGCTTTCCAGTCCCTCAGTCGCCACGTGTTGCAATAAACGTGAGGCTTCCTGGGGTTTATACCCCAAAGCAACCAGGGCACTCAATGCATCGCGCTCGGCCGAACTGGCTTGCACCACTCCCTTCACCGGTTCAGCCGCTTCTGGCAGGAGTTCCACTGGCAAATCATCCAGTCGATCGCGCATTTCAATAATCAGCCGCTCTGCGGTTTTTTTACCTACCCCGGGTAACCGGGTCAGGGCAGCAGCATCTTTTTGCTGCACACTGCGCGCGAAGTCACTGGCACTGATACCAGACAGGATCGACAGGGCCAGTTTAGCACCGACACTGTTGACCTTGATGAGGTGCCGAAACATCTGGCGCTCCAATGGTGTGGCAAAACCACACAGCAACTGGGCATCCTCACGCACAATGAGATGGGTGTGTAACGTGACTTTTTCACCCACCGCCGGTAATTGATAAAACGTCGACATCGGCGCCTCGATTTCATAACCCACGCCATTGACATCAACCAGCAGTTGCGGAGGTTGTTTTTCCAGCAGTATCCCCGTTAAGCGTCCGATCATAAATCTGTTATCTCCAGCGAGTATGTCGCCGCCGTGTTATGGGAAGTTGCATGGGTGTATTCCTGACATGACCGTGGCACAACGCCACCGCCAACGCATCAGCTGCATCGCTTTGCAGTACCTTGGGCAAGCTGAGGATTGCACTGACCATGTGCTGCACCTGTGGCTTGCCCGCATTCCCGCGTCCGACCACGGATTTTTTAATCACGGCGGGAGCATATTCAAAAATGGGAATATCATTAAGCGAGATCGCAGTAATCGCCGTTCCTCGGGCCTGCCCAAGTTTCAGCGCGGAATCCACGTTGCGGTGGACAAACACGCTTTCGATCGCCGCTTCCTGAGGTTGATACTCACTGATCAGTTGCTGAATCCCCTGATGAATCAGTTTCAGGCGTTGTGCCAGCTCGCCTTCGCCCACCCGCAAGCAGCCATTGCTCACGCATATTGCCCGATTGCCGTGCAGCTCCACAATGCCGTAACCGGTGAGGCGTGAGCCGGGATCAATGCCAAGAATGCGAATCATGCGCACATCATCATCAAATCAGGACAGTTTCGCCAGTACCTCATCAGAAAAATCAGCGTTGGTGTACACATTCTGTACGTCATCCAGGTCTTCGAGCATGTCGACCAGGCGTAACACCTTCTCCGCGTCTTCCTGGGAGAGCTGCACTTCCGTCGCGGCCTGCATGGTGATCTCGGCAGATTCCGGCATCAAGCCTGCCTGTTTCATCGCGTCATTCACATTATTGAACTCTTCCACAGTGGTCCAGACATCGATACTACCATCCTCATTGGCAGCAATATTCTCGGCCCCGGCCTCCAGTGCGGCCTCCATGATGGTATCCTCATCGCTGCCTGGGGGATAATTTAAAATACCACGTTTTGTAAACAAATAGGCTACAGAGCCATCGGTGCCAAGATTGCCACCGGTTTTGCTGAAGGCATGGCGGACCTCGGAGACAGTCCTGTTACGATTATCCGTAAGGCAATCCACCATTACAGCAACACCACTGACACCATAGCCTTCGTAACGGATCTCTTCGTAGTTTTCCGTGTCAGCGGCACCCGCGCCACGCTTAATGGCACGTTCGATCGTATCCCGCGTCATATTCGCAGTGAGGGCCTTATCGACAGCAGTGCGCAGGCGGGGATTGCTGTCGATATCGGCGCCACCCACCCGGGCGGCAACGGTTATTTCGCGAATCAGTTTGGTAAAGAGTTTGCCGCGTTTGGCGTCCTGGGCTGCTTTACGATGCTTGATATTGGCCCATTTGCTGTGTCCTGCCATGATTTCCTCTCATAAATAAAACAGGACAAATTCTACCATTCCTGTCGTGCAGGCAAAAATGACCGGATTATGAGATTACGACAGGAGTCACCCTGGGTGTAAATGATTGGCGCAGGAACTTCAGGTATCCGGCAGGTAGATAGCGGTTTGCTCGTGGCTGCCCTCACCGCTATCGAAAATAAAGGTGTGCTTGCCAACCTGGATCTTGTCACCGTGTTTGAGTAATTGCTTGTCAAACCCCACGCCATTGACGAGCGTGCCATTGGTGCTTTTGAGGTCCTCGATATAATAATCAAAATGCCCTTCCAGATAGGCACTCTCCTCACGGGTAAAACGGGCATGCCGAGAGCTGACAGCCGCATCATCCAGTTGAATATCGTTGCCTTCCTTGCGACCAAGACTGACAACTGCCTTGTTCAGCGGATAGTCACGCAGATTTACACCTTCATGTACCAGGATCAACTTTGCCATAATAAAGTTCTATTAATTAGATTCGTTAAATTGCAACTTGGTACCAGCCACTTCGATCACATCGCCGGATTTCAGGGGCAAGCTTTGTGCCCCAATCGGCTTATTATTCAACCGAGGCGGGTTGTTCTTTTCACTGACGCCACTCATTGGCATGAGAAAGAAATTACTACCACGTTTTGCGATGACCGCCACCTGTATAC
>JBECKZ010000227.1:0-30377 GCA_040235555.1 Thiohalomonadales bacterium
GTTCCATACCGGGCCGCGCAAAATGTTTCCACTGGTGCGCGAGGCTGTTGCCAGCGTGTTGCCGGTCAACTCATTGCGCTATATCGGTTTTTCCCATATCGAGGCAGACGAATGTGGCTCGCTTAACGAATGGCTGGATGCTGCCCCGCAAGCCGTACCGCTGTGTGGCCAGGTGGCCGGCCTGGTCTCAGTCAACGATATTGCGGATCGGATCCCGCGCGTGATGGCCGATGGCGAAGTCCTGTCTCTGGGCAAACACCGTGTGCGCTGGCTGGACACGCCGCATCTTCCGCATGGTTGGGAATGCGGCCTGTTAACCGAAGAGACGACTCGGACCCTGTTCTGCGGCGACCTGTTCACCCAGGCCGGTGGTGACCTGCCCGCGATCACGGAAGCAGACATCCTCGAAACCAGCGAAGCGTTTCGCTCGCAAATGGATTACTTCTCGCATACGAAAAATGCCGGCGCGATGCTGGAACGGCTGGCCGCCACGAAACCTACAACTCTCGCCTGCATGCACGGCAGTGCCTGGCGCGGGGATGGCGCACAGATGTTGCGTGCACTCGCTGATCGCCTGGCGGCGTAAATTCGGCACTCACCGACTCATGGAAAAAGGAGCCTGACAATGACCCATCCTACGACAGACCAGATTCGCCTGTTCGCCTTCGGTACCGGCTGGGGCGTACCCTTCCCCACCTCGGCACCATTCCCGCTGAAGCTCGATACCTGGTTACGCATGGCAACCATCCCGTTCGAGTTTGTGATCGCCAATGACCCAGGCAAGGGTCCTAAAGGTAAATCACCCTGGATCGAAATCGGCGACCTGCGCATGGGCGACTCGAGTCTGATTATCGAGTACCTGGAGCAACGCTTCGGTATCGACCTTGATTCTCACCTCGACCCACATCAGCGCGCACTCGCTATCACGATCCAGCGCATGCTCGAAGAGCACTATCATCAGTGCTTTGAACACCAGCTGTTCTTTGGCAAAGGCGCGAAGGCACGCCTGCAGGAATTTGCCACGACCATGCCCATTCCCTTGCGCTGGCTCGTCCCCAGCATGCTCAAGCATACGTTTCGCAAGCAGTTGTATGCACGCGGTATGGGACGCCACGCGGAAGCGGTGATCATCGAACAGGGCAAGGCGGACCTTGATGCCCTGTCCGCCTTACTCGGGGACAATCCCTTTATGTTGGGAGATCAGCCTTCTGCCATCGATGCCTGCGTCTTTGGCTTCCTCGGGGTTTCGCTCTATGTTGATGGCGACAACCCACTGTATCAATACGGTGCTTCCCTCGAAAACCTGATGCGCTATTGCGAACGGATGCGGACACACTATTATCCCGAAACATTGAAAACCCTGGCTCCGCTGTTCCCGAATGAACCCGCCACACTACTGCGAAACAATCATGCGCACAGTCCAGCGGGCCAGGCGGTGATGGCTTAACTCAGGAATGAAGGAATAAAGGGATTCGGTGGCAATTGAGCAAGATTAAAAATTGTCACCGAGCCCTTTAATGTGAATACGTGCCTGACAATTAGGATAGCGTTTTTCTTTGTATTTGCGATCCAACATGCACGATTAAAAATTCATTTTTTACTGACCCAAATATCCGTGATGTTAATATTGCAGATACCTTAGTATGGGCAGTTAGTCTTTGTAGCGATAACTGATACGGCCTTTTGTCAGGTCGTAGGGTGAAATTTCAATTTTGACCTTATCACCAGCGACGACGCGGATGCGGAATTTACGCATCTTACCGCCCGCATAAGCGGACAATTGATGGCCGTTTTCCAGTTCGACACGATAGATCGAATCGGGCAGCACTTCGGTGACAGTCCCGTCCATTTCAATGAGTTCTTCTTTAGCCATGATGTATCATTACTCCTCTATTCAGTTTACTCCTGCATTGGCAAGAGCATCAGAGTGGTTCGCGAAACCTGGCGAGATGTTCCGCTGGTTCCTGGCTGAACTTAAGAAAAGCCCCGCATAGTGCGGGGCTGGTATTACAGTCCTAGAATGACCCGTTGGGTCTAAGCGGGTACGACGTTGGTCGCGCTCGGGCCTTTTTGGCCCCGCTCGGTATTAAATGTTACTTTCTGACCTTCGGCCAGGGATTTGAAACCCGTGCCCTGGATGGCGGAGTGATGAACGAAAACGTCCGGACTGCCATCAGACGGGCTGATAAATCCAAAGCCTTTACTATCGTTAAACCACTTTACAATACCTGTGTTCATACGGATTACCTCTATATATATGTTTCTAAACAATGAATTAGCGGACAGCTTGATGCTGAGAAATTTCGGGAGAGTCTGCTGATAACATTGCGAGAGGAACTACCGGAACAACTAGAAAAAACTGCTACTGACAGACAGCATACAGGATTATCAGCCAATATACTATTTATATATATTATATTTTAAGGAACTTTGCACGTAGCGTGCGTCATACCCGGGTTCATCCCATCCTGACTTTACTCGCTTAAAGGACCGCTATTTTGAGCAACACCGACAAGATCGCCATTTTTGCCGATGTGCAAAATATCTATTACACCACCCGCCAGGCCTACGCTCGCCAGTTCAATTACCGGGCGTTGTGGCAACGTGTCAGTGCACAAGGGGATATCGTGTCGGCCATTGCCTATGCCATTGCGCGTGACGATGACAATCAACGCAAGTTTCAGGATGCGCTCCGGCATATTGGCTTTAGCGTCAAACTCAAACCGTATATTCAACGCAGTGACGGCTCTGCCAAAGGAGATTGGGACGTGGGGATCACCCTGGACGTGATGCAACTCGCCAAAGACGTGGACAGGGTAATCCTGTTGTCAGGTGATGGCGATTTTGATTTGTTACTGGAAAAGGTCAAAACCGATTACGCCGTCAGCACCGAAGTCTACGGCGTACCCGCCCTCACTGCCACCTCGCTAATCAATGCCGCTGGCGTCTACCACCCAATCGAAGAGGATCTCTTATTGCATTGACGCGAATCAATACCAGTAAAAGGAAAGGACAGCCCCGTTGCTAAAGCAGTTTTTCTCTTGCAGTGGAGACATCGTTCTTATTCTTATTAGTGCATTTAAAGTCGTGTGCATAAATTATAGTTTTTACGCTGGCCAAAAATATTATAAAAATAACACAGGTACGCGTAACTTTTGCTGCGCGCACCTGTGCAAATTCTTATGCGATATGCAGGATTACCTTTCCATGCGGGTGTCCGAGTTGAACGAGATCCTCCGCAGCCATTGCCTCGTTCAGTGACATGACCTTGCTCAGACGCGGTTTGACATTACCGCCTACGACAAGCCTGCTGATTTTTTCTAATTCTCCAGAATCAGGCTGCATAAAAAACTGGATAACCCGCGCATTGTAACTTTTAGCCTCTGCCTCATCTGCCGGGCCCACTGTGGTAACCACGAGACCATTTGGTTTCACACAGTGATAGGCACGTTTCAGTGTCTCGCCGCCAACCAGGTCAAGAACAATGTCCACGTCCTTAACGATGTCTTCGAAACGTTCAGCCTTATAGTCAAGCATTTGTGACGCACCCATCTCTTCTAGATAGGAAAAATCATCACGGGAGGCGGTCACAATAACGCGCGCGCCTGCCCGTTTCGCAAATTGCACGGCAAACGATCCCACACCGCCTCCGGCACCCAGGATTAAAACGGTTTCATTCTGGGTTACCTTGGCGACATCCATCACGATCTGCCAGGCAGTAAGGCCTGCGGTTGGGATGCAGGCCGCTTGCTCAAAATCCAGCGAGCGTGGGATGTGCGCCATGCCGTCAGGTGACGCCAGTGCGTATTCCGCATAGGAACCTGCGGCAAAGCCAAACACCCTATCACCCTTTTTGAAACCAGTGACTCCTTCGCCTACCGACATAACCTCGCCGGCAAAGTCCTGACCCATCGTGTAAGGGAACGAGGTCGGACTAACGTCTTTCAGATAACCCTCACGAATCTTCCAATCCACCGGATTTAAGCCAGCATCGTGAATTTTGACCAGTACCTGGCTCTTGCCGGGCTTAGGCCGCTGCACCTGCCTGAGCTTCATTTGATCGGTATGTCCGTATTTCTGCACTTGAATTGCTTTCATAACACGACCCTCCTTATGAAATCACACGGAAGTGATGCGTGATGTTGCTGGTAGTGAATTGACAGCAATAGTGATACTAACGACCGTTAGACAGCCAGGTAACGGTAGGGGTTCCCCTGGCTAAGCTAGTGATATTGCAGTTATTAATTTATACCCGCAACACGATTGATGCTAAGTTGTATTCGAATTGCGATTGACGGTGTGGGCAGCGTTTATGTTCGTATTCGCACATTTATAATTGGTTAATTAAGTTTTAGTTTTATTCTAACCCGAATTACTAAAAATCTTGCGCAGGCGGGGAAACAGGCTGATCAGCTTGTTCAGCGCTTCCTCCAATTCACCTCCAAGTTTCGTCTCCTCGCGCTGGAGTGCGCGTAAAAACGCGATTCGTCGCTCAATGAAATGCAGATACAGAATAATGCTCACCAGTGCAGCATACAGACACCACAGGGCAGTAAACGAATACTGCGCGATCAAATACACCAGCAGCAACCCGAACAGATTTAACCAGCCGAATAACAGGATGGCGACACTCCTGCTCAGGAGGAGCGCACCGCAGCTCGTCAGGATATAGATAAGCGCGACCCACAGATGACCCGTGTGAGGATTGAAATAGACCGGCGAATAATGGTCGATGGAATCCAGCGATAGCAGTCTACTCTTTTGGAACGTCTATATGCTGCACTTGCCCTTCCGATTGCGATTTGCCCATAACTGCAAGTTTACATTCCATGACACCAGCCTTGCCTTCTGCTTCCGGTATCACTTCAAAATTCGCACCACCGACAAACAGTCCCATCTTGATATACTGCCGCAGGAAATACAGCTTGTCCGCTATTGTCGTGACCTTCAAATGATTTTCACTGAATTCAGACTCGGTGGAAAAGGTGTGCACACCCGGCTTGACCTCTGTATAAAAGTATACATTCGGCCCAGTCTCCCCGAGATAGTTACCATCAATGTAGACAGATTTCAGTAAAGCGCCGCCAAAAGTCGAGTTCCGGTAAATATAAATGCCTGACATCCCCTTTGTAGGCGGATCGAATTTCTTCTTTGCCTGGTCTTCCCCCGATGGTGCCATCGGCACCTGCGCACAGCCCGACATCCAGGCTGCGATGAATAACACAAGAATCAAATAGAATGGCTTTTTCATAATCTCCCCTTTTATATTAAATACATTATAATTCAACGCTAAATATTCTGTATCCTGACAGTGTATATCATGATTCATATAAACCATCTGGCATTAGCATAGCAAGGTTGTAACAGGCTTGCATATAAACAGCGCATTGCAGGGGGACATTGTTATTTTTCGCGTTGGCGCATTTAAAGTCGAGTGGTTGATTTTTAGTGTTTACACTAACCCAAATTATTACCTTCAGCCCTGCTCTACCCGTCATCTCTACTATTTAGGACTATCTTCAGGCGTTGCTTGAGGAGCAATGGCGTATCTGTATATATGCAAGACATCGCAGTGTTACCTGATGCTCGAGGTCGCCACCGGATTTAGGTGCAGTGTTGCTAGTTTGCAGAAGAAAATCGTGAGGGGTTAGGTGTGAGGCGTCGACCGTCTGCGTCTTACACCTCACACCTGATTTCAGAAGTTGTTAACTTCGCGATAAATCCAGTTAGAAGTTATATCCGATACTGAGAAAGTTCACATCCGAGTCGATGATCGTGTATTCGATCTCGATGCGATGGCCGCCGCTCAGCTTCATGCCACCACCAATACCTAGAGACACGCCTGAATCGGACCCCCCATAGGTCGATAAGCCATTGATTGTCACGCTGGCATCCTCGACCAGAAAGCCAGCCTTGGCCTTGAAGTACATCGGTCCATCGGTGGTAAAGACGCCATAACCGGCCAACGTGGTGACGTCCCAATGCCCGTTAATTCCAAAGTAACCTACGTCACCCCTAACCACGGTGGTCGTGAGTTCGCCTTCGAAGGAGATCGAGCCCTGCGCCAGGCGAGTGATCGGAAGACCCACGATACCGCCGATATTAATGGCATCACCGAAGCCGGGGACGTCGTTCATCATCATGCCGACTTTGGCCCCATAGTACAGATTGTTAAGATTGATATTGTTGGCTGCCTGGGCACTAGCTGTCCACAGAGTCCCCAGACCGATCGCCAGGGTGAATGCAGTACTACGGAGTTTGGATGTATGTCTTGTCATTGGAATTGTACCTTTAGCATTGTTTACGTGTTACGAGTTACGAGTTAACTATAAAACCGATACCCGGCGGTTTATGATACGTACATCGCTGGTCGTTGTGGGAAAACTGTTAGAAAATGATCTCTAGAAATAAGCCTGCACTTAAGTTCATTTGATCGGGAGCATAGACGCCCTTTTTCCCTGGACCCAGCAGCCATACCTTACACCTTGCCACCGCTTTATTGTTTTCGAGCAGAATACCCCAGAAAACCACTCACATTTCCAGAACCTGCCCGCGTCTACTGTGCATACGTCCCCATCTTGCCCTGAGAGCCAAACTGCGCCTCATCGCGCAGCATATGCGGCACGATGAGGGCTAGAGGTAGGGAGTTTGACAACTAGATTTTTTTGATAATAGCACTTAATTACAAATCTTATTCCCCAACATATCCAATATGTATGCGTGATCACATTTATTCTCACGCTCAGTCCAAGACTTCAGATAAATTTTATTCACCTGATCGATACAGGAGATATAGGTCCATGTAAAGCGCATAGCCTGACAGGGGGGAGCCAATGAACCTAGCTTACAGAAAGAGCCATGGGTTCAGAGCTAAGCCACGCAACCGCAAAATATCAACAGACAATACCCGGGCGTAAGGCACACCGTCTGGCAATGGCACAGCAATATCGAACCGGACTTGCACTCAAACAGCGCCTGGCAGAGAGGATAGCTTTTTTGCTCATGTTTGCGCAGTTGAAAGCGCGCGGTTAATTATTAGTTTTTATTCTGACGCCAAATATCGATGTTTTAAATCGGAATCTGTCCGCTAATTATCATCAGCGTCATTATAAATCGAAAGCGATCCGTGTCAGTTCCAACATCGATTTCGGTGAAGTCTTGATAAGCATCGCTTTGGCCGACTTCATCTTATCCGCAGCCACATCGATTCGATCCAACATGGTCTCAAACAACTCGTCGGGCAGTGTCAATGGTGGTGTGAGTCGCACAACACGGTGCGCATTCAGCGCCAAGTTGGCCTGAACTCCACCCCGGTACAGCATCATCAGCCCCAACATGCTGGTGAACTCACCAATCACTTCTTCCTGATGGAAAGCAAAACGTGGCGATATTACCGGTTGAAATTCAATGGCATACCACATACCAAAACCTCGCACCTGCGCTATCAGAGCGGGATGCTTCGTGGCAAGCTGTTCGAGCCGCGCCAGCCCTTGTTCACCTAAACGGCGGGATCGCTCAATCAGCTTTTCCTCGCGCAGTATTTCCAGCGACTTCAAACCGATAGCCATTGCAAGGGAATTGCCACCGAAGGTATTCGAGTGAATCTTGCATTTCAATCCACCGAGCATGTTGTCGTATATTTCCTTGCGCGCCACAGTTGCACCGATGGGGATCATGCCGCCACCCAGTGCTTTGGCAAACACCAAAATATCAGGATCCATAGCGCCCCATTCGATACTCGGCACCCAATAACCACTGCGTCCCAGACCTGCCTGGATTTCATCGACGATTACCGGAATCCCGTGCTTTTTAGCCAGATAATCTACCCCTGCGAGAAATTCGGGCGACGGTACAACCACGCCTGCCTCACCCTGGATGGGTTCCAGCACGATGGCGATGATCTTGTCTGCACTGTTGTTGCGGATACTGTCTTCAACGGCCATCAGGTCACCAAATGGCAGCGTGATTGTAGAATATGCCAGCGGACGGAAAGGTCCCTGCGACTCCTCATTCGCCGTCAAGCTTAACGCACCCGTGGTTTTGCCGTGGAACCCGTGTTGGAAGTTAATAAAATACTCCGCACCAGATCGCCAAGCCTTAACAAGTTTGATCGCCGCCTCGATCGCTTCCGCACCACTATTGGAGAAAAACACCCTGCTATCCGCATGTGAAGGAGCTAATTCAGCAATCAACCTGACCAGCTCGGCTTCCAGTGCAGCACGCCAGTCAGACAAGGCTTGCTGCGGCAACCCCATTGCCTGCGCCTCTTCTAAAAAACGCTGGACAAATTTCAGCAACGGAGGATAACAATCACCGAACGGCGTTGCCGCGTAACCACTGGCATTGATCCGCTGAATACCCATTTCATCCTCAAGTTCCCACGGTGACGTAACCTTGAACGGCCCCGCCATTCGTGCAGACTTGATCGCACGGATCAGATCAGTATTACCATAATGTTTTTCAAGCTCAAAAACGGTTTGCGCTGCGAGGCCCGCAAAGACTTCTCCGGTTGTTATCGGCTTATGTGTCATCATACATTCCCTCGAATACACGCGAATCTTTGTGTCGTAATTCTCCCTATTTAAAAGTTTCGCCTACCAGGTCGACCCTCCACTGCATGTTAATAAAAATAAACGGGGCCTACATTCAAACAACACCTGGCAGCGGGGCCAGCATAATTGCTCGTGTTTACCCACGGTTTAAAATTATAATGGTAAGAACTTGTGAAGCAAGTTAAGGGAATACCTAATGACGCCGGAATGGAGTCTAGAAGCAGGAAATACTTAATGCATCTATAACAGACTTTGCTTGTTCAAGTAGTACTTAATGCGACCGGAGTAAAGTGCAGGAAGTACCTGATGAACTGCCCATGGCAGTTCTGAGGTAAGCTCGGAGAGGTGCTAAGCACACTCTGCCCCCTTTAAACCCTTTTCAGCGCCGATTCCTCGATTAAGCGAAAGGCCTGCGCCAGCCGGGTCGCCCACGCGGTGGCACTTGCCTCCGTGTCAATGCCGTCCTGGCGGATCTCGATCATAACACTAGGGATGCCATGGGCGTCACTGTGCGCGGGAATCGTGTAATCAATATCATCTTCGATCGGATAGGGTTGGTTATCTCCGACGCTGATAGCTGTGTCGCTCGCGAGCACGTCGAGCAGCAGCGCGGCGAGTCGCCGCTCACGCCAGAATGAAATACCGATGTGCCAAGGTCTTGGCTCTCCGTGCCAGACTGGCGTGAAGCTGTGGATACTCAACAACAGACTCGGTCGACTGACACGGTTGGTGAGCAACCGCTCAATCGCGTCATGATATGGCCAAAACAAGGTGTTAATACGACCTTCTCTTTGCTGCCGTGAAAGGTCGCGGTTACCGGGGACTGGAATGCCCGCGCTGTCTGCAGCGATAGACTCCTCGTTTTGAAGTGGCCGATTGCAATCGATAACCAGGCGCGAGTAGCCGCTCAACACCAAGGGCGCATCGAGCTGGGAGGAAAGCTGGCGCGCCACTTCGGCTGCCCCCGGATCCCAGGCGATATGCGACGCCAGTTGCGCTGTATCAAGACCCAGGTTGCCGAGTCGTTGCGGGACCCGATTGGAGGCATGGTCACAAACGAGTATTGCACTGCTCTGCCCTTGTGGATTGACCAGCTCGAACGCGGACGGCTCATCGGGTCCCAGCAAGGGCAATGACGTCATATCAGTATCAGATTCCATTATTCCTACTTATATATAGTACGCACATGCACGCCGGAGTTAAGATCCTGACCAAGCTTATACTTCATCTGTCCACACCTTGAAGCTTTTGAGTTTATTCGGCCCAAAGGTATTGCTGATCGGCACATCCGCCGCATCACGCCCTTGCGCGATCAAGACACGGCCGATGCGCGGTCTCCGGTGACGTGGATCAAACACAAGCCAGCGACCACCAAGATATGCCTCGAACCACGTCGAGAAGTCCATGGGTTCCGGTGCAGCGGGCACGCCAATGTCACCCAGATAACCCGTGCAATAGCGTGCGGGAATATTCAGGCAGCGGCATAAGGTGATGGCCAGATGCGTATAGTCGCGGCACACGCCCCTGCGTTCCTTATAAGTCTCGAGCGCAGTCCTGGTTGCGCTGGCATGCTCGTAGCCAAAGCTGAGATGGTCATGGACAAAATCACAGATCGCCTGCACACGCGGCCAACCTGGACGTGTCTTTCCAAACAGCGCCCAGGCCGTTTCCGAGAGACGATCGGTTTCACAATAACGGCTACCGAGAAGATATATGAGTGTCTCCGTGGGCAAGTTTTCTACTGCGTGCTGTACGGCATCGGGTGCAACCGGGTCCGGTAGGCCACTGTCATTGATGAGCGCATCAGTGGAGATACGCATGTCACCCGGTGGCGCCACGATGCGGCTGCACCAGTTACCGAACATATCGCGATATCCACTGATGGGAACCGCTGGGGTGGTGATGATGTTATCCGGAATGACCAGGTCGGAGACACGCGAGAAATGGATATTCAGCGCCAACACCATGGGTGTTGGCTGAGGAAACGCGTAAAGCAATTCGTAACCGATCCTGATCTGCATCCTGCACTAACCGTTTTTAAAGTACTCAAGAAATATCTGACGACAGATTTTGCTCACGAGAAGCTTTTTCGCGCAAGCAATACCAGTATACAAAGGATTGAGGTTCTTGTATTCAGCTGTGTTTCGAACCTGCAGAGATTGTCAGCGCCAGCTATTCCGCACACTGAACTTGCATTTAAACAGTACCTGGCAGCGGGCCAGCGTTATTGCTCGTGTTTACGCATGATTCGAATTAAATGCCCGAAACGAGCTTGTGTGTTTTACCAGAACTTACGAAGCAAGTTAGGGCAATACCTGATGATGCCAGAATGGAATCTAGGAGCAGGAAATACTTAATGCGACTAGAATAGACATTGCTTGTTCAAGGGTACTTAATGGACCTTAATAGAGATCCTAAGTACCCTTGGTCCCCTTTTTACTCTTCCTGATTTTTCTTGTTAAATTAGAATTTAATTCACTCCGAGCATTTTTTACTTGCAAACGCATTAATACCCCAATTACAAACCTATGCATGGTAAAATAAATCGTATGAATTATAAAATACACAAATGTTTAGTATCCAGGCTCTCCAGGCTGCTCATTAGTCTAGTTACTTTGTGTGGCCCAATATACGCACATGCCATCGTCAGTATGGAGGGAATTGAACTTGGCAAGCCTCCTGAAGGTTTCTCTGGATCATACGAACTGGACCTCGCGTTACAAAGAGGCAACACAGATACAACAAGTGCGGCAACAAGTGCCAAACTGCAATGGAGGCACGACAACATAACCAATTTTATTCTGGCGAATTATGAATACGGTTCGACTGCCGGAATAACGAATACGAACAAGAAATTTGCCCATTATCGGCATATTCATCAAATCAATACGCAGATAGCCTGGGAAGGCTTTACCCAATTCTCCAGCGATGAATTCAGAGAGTTGACACTGCGTGCACTCGTCGGTGGAGGCGTACGTTTAACGCTGGGTAAGGTAAGTGATAACCGGGCTATATACCTGGGTCTTGGTGTGTTTTACGAACACGAAGAATTGAATACGCAATATGTGGATGAAGCGAATACTGAAAATACACTGCGTGGTAATACCTACCTGGTGTTCAAGTATAAATTCAACCCATATGTGTCACTGGTCAATTCCACCTACTATCAACCTGATCTTGGAAAGTTTTCCGACTTTCGTGCGATGGAAGATCTTTCGCTCGTCAGCAAATTAAACACTACATTGGCCCTAAAGGTTGGTCTTAATATTGCGTATGACAGTAAACCACCGCGGGATGTTTTGAAGAGCGACACCTCCCTGAAGGTCGGCATGGTAGTGAATTTCTAGATAAGTCACCGGATACCACCAGACGTCAGTTCCTGATATTAACTATTCCAGTGTTCGTGTTTTTACTATCGGCAAGGTAGTCTAGTACAGTTGGAGCCTATTACTCGCTGATATTGCTAGGTATTAGCGAATTGCTAAAATTAAATTCCCCCGCCCTTTTTATCCTCAATAACCGGGAACCTGCACACCCGCAATAAAGGCGTTCGCATCTTTAGTCAGATCTGGATATAACGACTTACCGCGGTGGGAATAAATGACAGCAAACCCCGCTAACTTATTCACCGGATGGCGGCAATAAAGCGAAATCGATTGCAGCATCAACTTCTCATGATGTTTTGGAGACGTTAAGGCCTGTTTGTCCTCTATGACAGCAGAAACATTCACGCAACGGTATTTGCGTACACCAGTGAGGTTGAAATTCGCCTTAATGACAGTAAACCGTTCGGGATTCGTGTCTGCTTGAAATCCTCGCTTTATAAAATTCACGAAATCATCAGCATCCTGGAATTCGGGTAGCGGAAAGGTAGAGACCTGGGCAGCAAATGTCTCCTCTTTCTCATCTCCGTGACGGGTAAACTGAATCCCACTTTGTGCGGCGCCGGCCAGATACCATCCCTCCTCATTGGGAGACCGTATATCCAGGAATTTCGCCTTATATAAGTAGCCTGGAGGTATAGGTTTACCAATAGGCAGAGGAGGAGCTGCACAGGCAACAAGTGCAAGTAACAGAGTTATAAAGAGAAAGAAGCGACCCCTGACTATACTCATGTGCATCCAGTTGTTTTTCATATCTGTAGCAAAATAAAAATTCATCCTGCTAACCCAATGCTATCTTAACATGCTAAAAACAGGATCGGCATTTTTGTTCGTGTTTACGCATGGTTGGAATTAAATGGCCAGAACAAGCTTGTGAATTTGACTAGAACTTGCGGAGCAAGTTGAGGAATCCCTAATGATATCTGAAAAGATATCCAGGGACAGCAAATACTTAAAGAACCTCAAAGTGGTGCTATGTGCTCTTCGCCCCCATATATTCTTTCTGCCACTTTACATTGCTTTGATACAGAGTACGACTATCTGCCTATCCGATCGATCGAAAAAAATCAGCCTTTTTTATTTCCTGGTACAAACCTTCCCGCAACTGTTCACAACTACTGTTTTCGATAGTGGGATTACTGAGAATCGCTATTTCAATATCAGGCAACGAGGGCAGATTGGATGCCACCTCCTGAAGACCCGGTTCCAGCCAGCGTTCCGGACGTACACTCACACCAAGTCCTGCGCGTATTGCAGCGCGCATACCCGCAAGGCTTGGCGTCGTTAAGGCAATTCGCCAGGGTATTTCCTCCCGGTCCAGCGCCGCCAAAGCAATCGATCGAAAGATACAGGGTGACTCGCACACAACCAGCGGCAGTGGCTCTGTTTCCTGATGCTGAAATCCCGTTGCGGCGACCCAAACCCGCTTCATCCGGTCGATGACATCCCCCCCTTCTCCCGGCTCTTGCAATACAATCGCCAGATCCAGTTCACCATGCTTGATCGCATCACGCAGGCGAAGATTGGCATCCACCCGTACTTCGATCTGCAGCAAAGGATATAGCCGGGTAAAGTGGGCAAGCAGATTTTCCAATCCCCCATCGGCAATGTCCTGGGCACTGCCGATCCGAATTCGGCCTTCGACAAAGGTATTGCTTATCGAATGCAAGGTTTGGTTATGCAGCTCGATGAGGCGTCTCGAATAACCGAGCAGCAATTCACCTCGCTCAGAGAGTGACACCGTGCGGGTATTGCGATGCAACAGGGGCGCACCGATTCGTTCCTCAAGCCGTTTAAGTTGCTGGCTGACCGTGGATTGGGTTTTGTGTAAGCGTGCGCTGGCACGCGTAAAACTTCCCGTTTCCGCTATCGCAATGAAAGATTCCAGTAGCTCGAGGTCCAGGTAATTCATATATTCATAATATGAATAAAAGTTATTAAATTAAATCATTTTTATAATATGTAATTCAAGGCTATGGTTGCCACATGTTTCTCAGACATAAGGTAACAGTGGCTATGCCGTACATTAATATCACTATCCATCCCGTCCTTACCGATCAGCAAGCTGAGCGCTTAAGCAGGTGTATGATACAAGCCATGAGTCAAACTATGGGCATGAACCAGGATGCCGTATCAGTCGCAATACAGGAATCTAATGCTACTCAGTGGACTATCGGTGGACAGTCAGAATTACAGACTGCCTTCATTGAAATTTTTACGACAATAGGAGCAAACGGTCCGAGACAAAAAGCTCGCTTAATCGAAGACCTTCATGCCTTGCTGTTAGAGATCTTCGGGCCTGTCGCAGAAGCCAGTTATATTGTGATCCATGAAATACCGGCTCAAAATTGGGGATATGCCGGACAGACACAATTAGACAGAATGAAGAATAGAAATGAAAGACGATTCTTTTTTTCGCAATTGTAGAGATTCTAAGCGAAGTGCAGGAAGTGCCTGGTGAACTGCCAAAGGCAGTTCTGAGGTAAATTCAAAGAATTCTAAGAGCCTGTGAAACGGTTTTTACTTCAGCACCCATCCAGACTAAACGGCATACCAGAGCACGGCGACGAAATGACAGCAGGTACCCGCGAGTACGAATAGGTGCCAAATCGTGTGTGCATAGCGGACCTTCTCGTCCAGGACGAAGAAGATGATGCCGATGGTATACGCAAGTCCCCCGACGACCAGCCAGAATAGCCCCCATGCCGGCACATGCAGGTACAGCGGCCGAATGGCAATCAGCACAAGCCAACCCATGGCCAGGTACAGACCGAGCGAAAGATTCTGGTAACGTGCACCCACGCAGGTCTTCATGACGAGCCCCAAGAGCGCAAGCCCCCAGACAACACCAAACAAGGACCATCCCCAGACGCCCGACAGCACACCCAGGGTAAACGGAGTGTAGGTGCCTGCGATCAGCAGGAAGATGGCAGCGTGATCCACGAGCTGCATGACCCGCTTGCCTTTGCCGGCGGGCAACGCGTGGTAGAGCGCGGAACTCAGATAGGCGAGCACCATGGTGGCGCCGAAAATGCTGACGCCGGTGATTTCGGCGGCACCGCCATGACTCGCCGCGTCGACAACGAGGATCGGGATCGCGGCGATGGCGAACAGCAGGCCAATGCCATGGCTGAGACTGTTGGCAATTTCTTCGCCCAACGACTGCGGCCTGACGGTATCAGCGTATACGTTGCTCATTATTCCCTTCCCGGTATTTCATCTGGCTACAGTGATGATAGCAGGAATTCCGGCTGTCGGCCGCGAAGCCAACACCCAACTCAATATAAATGGTAGGTGACAAAGGATAATGAGTGCCGGACTTGTATTCATACAGCGCCTGGCAGCGGGGGCAGCGTTTTTGTTCTAGTTTGGGCATTCTGAATAATTTTTCAGTTATTACACTGACCCCAAATTTTATTATTTTAGGTGCTCATTTACTGAGATCTTATATTTATACCCCACTTATTCGAAGCCCATGCGTAAGATCCTTTATCGAAAATTTTACTATTCTGCGCATAACATACACGGGCTACTGCTTCTTCTTGGCTCAATCCAGAACCTAGCGTAACAGCCCAAACAACGTTTCCATTAGCATCGGATGCTTTATGTACTTCTAACGGATAATTCGAGTCTTGTTTCTCCAATTCAGTCGCAACAGATATTGCTTTCGATTGCTGGTAAATTGAAGCAACCACAGGAAACCAATTGTTTTTACCTAACCCAACAACCAAGAGACCAGGAGAAGGTTCATTACCATTTGAATAAGTGTAAGGACGACATTCTCTCTTTTTCATTGATTTCATAACCGTGGGACTCTCTTGCACTAATGGAGCAGCAGCGACAGATTGTTCCAAGGCATTAAAAGTAGTGTCTACTTTTTTTTCTGTGTCTAATGTCTTTCTCGCAATTTCCGACTCAGAAAGGCAATACCGACCTCCAGGCGAATCAACGCAGTAACCCGAAATCAGAGGAACTAATTTAGGTAAACTTAAGACTACAACAGGAATGGCTGCGAAAATCGAAAATGCCACATACGCACCTGACGGCGGATTATCATGTCGCCAAATTAGAAGTCCAAGGAAAATTGCAACTACTGTTGAAGCTATTAATGCTACAGATAATGCAAGTGTCATAGTTGATACTCCTTTACCTTAGGTAACGACAAATAGTCGTTAGCGTTAACTAGCATCCATTAAATAGTTCCCTGGCACATGGCTCGTTCTCGGTCCTGCACTGACAAAGAAAAATTTAATCGCACTTACACTTAAACAGAGCCTGGCAGTGGCGATAGCGTTTTTGTTCGTGTTTGCGCACTAATAAATTTTGTTCTAAATTAATGTCTCTCCGTCCTTAAATATCATTGCCCTATATCAACAAACATTCTAACGATAGAATGTAAATTTTTGTTATATATGTAAGCCGGTATGCACCATATCATCATTCATGCAGTTATATTTTACCCGGCTATATAATAGAACTTGAGAAAGTCTCGTATATAAGATGGATATTAACGAATATAAAGGAATATAAAATGATCGCATATAAGCTCGATACTATCAGGGAACCTGAATATAAGCATCTACAGGACACTGTTTATTTGCCGTACTTCATCGGTGATCGTGTCATCATTTCACCCACTTCCGGTCCACTACGCGATTTCTATAATTACCAATTGGAAAAATATCAGCACGCCGACAATGTCGTACATAGGAGCTT
The DNA here is from genome assembly GCA_040235555.1 of Thiohalomonadales bacterium. GTDB lineage: Bacteria > Pseudomonadota > Gammaproteobacteria > UBA6429 > Thiohalophilaceae > RI-92. The sequence goes on from JBECKZ010000227.1 coordinate 16,652, forward strand.
CTGGAGAAATGAGGCACAAAAAACCTTGCGCCTTTTATATTTCAAACGCGAAGAAAAACAGGTTGATATATCCTATGCAAAAATAATTCGAGAAGGGTTTAAGGACCCCAAATTTATCAGGGCCTGGAAAGGCGAAATATGTGCCACCGCACCATGTCCCGTTGAACAGCTTTATTTACATTTCAAATTTGAAAAATGCACCAGGAAATATATTTGTAATTTGTTTAATGTTATAGATTATTTGTTCGGACTATCAAAGTATGGTAAGAATACTCAAGAATTTCTGCTACTAAAAATGCTTCTAGATTGGTTATATGATTTGAAATTACCAGATAGGTTTTATAAAGCATGTATACCAAATCATGAGCTGATGGCATTGCGTCAAAATGATGATATTGTACCCGGAACAAGTGAAAAACAGTTAATCAAGCAATTCCCCGATTTATTTCATTAACAAGCACATCCAGAAAATCAAGGCAATGGATACTTCCTGAACCCTTCGGGTTTGCCTTAAAACTGCCCTTTGGCTATTTATAAATTAATAGGGTCAGAGAGGAATATTCTATAAAATTTGAAATACTTGCTCTCTGACCCGAATTACCGCAGCAAGCTCGAACCGGACTTACATTCATACAGCGCCTGGCAGCGGCGACAACGTTTTTGTGCGTGTTTGCGCATATATATAAGTGTATTTCAATTTTAGTTGTTTATTCTGATCCCAGATAATTGCTTGCGGTCGGTGCGATTGACTTGATGGCGCCAGTACGTTCCTTTGTAATCACACCTCAAACAAGTGTACTCATCCCTTCGTCACCGCAGAATTCTTCTGAATCACAGGAGTGCCTCTTTACGCCCGCGGATACCGAGTTGGTAAACGCCCAGCCCCAATAATGCCAGCAAGGCAAAGATCAGCGGCATGGCATACAACGGGCCGTAAGGAATCAGGCTCACACCTGCATTGGCGATGCTGGCGATGCCCATTTGCGTAAAGCCGACCATGGCCGAGGCCGATCCTGCGAGGCGACCAAACGGGCGCATCGCAGACCCCAATGCATTCGGCACCACCAGGGCAACACCGAGAAACACCAGCATGATCGGCCCCAGGGTGGTGGACAGACTGGCCGTGTCCCACAGTCCCAAGCCGCCCAGGATAACCGACGCCGCCAATATCACCAGCAGACCCAACACCACGATGGTACCTGCCGCCAGGTGAGCCCCGAGCCGGACGCTCAATATCGAGCCGCTCACGAAGGCGAAGAAAATCCCGCCTGCCACCACAGCGAACCAGCGCGACTTCAGGCCCAGCACATTGATCACCAGCGCCGGCGCCTCGGTCAGGCAGGCGTACACCACGCCGATCACCAGGCCGTTGATGACAATAAACGGCAGGTACAGGCGGTGGGTGAACAAACTGCGGTAACCCAGCATGACCTGGCGGGGTTGCAGCGAGCGCCGCCGGTCTGCCGGATGGGTTTCGGGCAGAAACAGCAGCACGCACAGCAGCAACAAGGCGGACATCACCAACAGCACCAGCATGTTCGCGTGCCAGCCGAAGTGGTCATCGACAAAGGCGCCGACCACGGGACCGATCGCCGGCGCCAGCGCGAACGCCGCATTGATGCGTGAATACACCTGTTCGATATGCGCAGGTGGAAAGCTGTCACGAACCGCGGCGGAGGTCAGTACCGCACCCGCGCAGGCTCCCAAGCCCTGAACAAAACGCCCCACCAGCAGGACATCCAGCGACTTGCTGACAAAGCAGACCAGCGAACCGAAAACGAACAGCAGTGCACCAACCAGCATCAGCGGCTTGCGACCAAAACGATCCGACAGCGGGCCATAAATCAACTGCACCAATGCATACCCGAAAAGATACACCGTCATGGTCTGCTGGGCCGCGCCGTAACTGACGTCCAGATCATGCGCGATACGCGGCAACGATGGAGTATATTCGGTGTCCCCGAAGGGACCCACCGAAACCATCAGCACCAGAATCCAGAGCGAAGGAACGGTGGTGAGGAACAGGTTTGTACGCAGCAGGTTCACGCTGGATCAGACCAATCTAACGAAAATCTTGCGCAGGCGGGGAAATAGACCGACTAGCTTGTTCAGTTCTGCTTCCAATTCACTTTCAAGATGCGTCTCCTCGTGCTGGAGCGCGCGCAAAAATGCGATTCGTCGCTCAATGAAATGCAGATACAAAATCACGCTGACCAGTGCTGCATACAGGCACCACAACGCGGTAAACGAATACTGGGCAATCCAATACACCAGCAGCAAGCCGAGCAGATTCAACCAGCCGAACAACTGGATGGCGACGCTCCGGCTCAGGATAAGCGAACCGCAGGTCGTCAAAATATAGATAACCGCAATCCACAGTTGCTGCGTGTAAGGATTGGAGTAGACCAGCGAATAATCGCGGATGAAGACCTGCGTTGGCTGCTGCAGCAAGCCCCAGGCCACATACACCATCAACAGTCCACCGACCACCAGCAGCGCGGCGATCAATTGACGGCGCGGGTTGCGGGGTTCGAGCAGCCAGATCGCGAGCGGCACCCAGAACGGCAAAATCGCCTGCGCATAAAACACGAACAGCATGGACGCGACGTGCAGGGTGCGCGGACTGACCATGTGGTACAGCCCCAACCAGACGATGCCCTGGGTGAATTGATGCAAACCAAACAGCAACGGCAGGCTGGCAAACACCAGCTCTGCGGGATGACTCACCTTTTTCAGGGTCAGCATGCCGATCACGAGCAGTACACCGGCCAGGGTAAAATTTGCGACGATAAAAAACATATCTCTCGCTCTTATTGATTTTAGTTAGAAATACCGCTGGTTCATATTAAGAGATATTACTCCTTGCTCAAATACGTTCAGGACCTCTTGTTCCATCTTCTACCACGGCGATTCAACCAGTAGCCAGCAGCAATATTGAGTATGATAATCCCGATGATCACCGCAGGCGCCCAGGTCGCAAACTGCATAGCCTGTGCGTATAGATCAAACAGGAAATAGGACCATGCGGCTATGGCCAGATAAGTACTGCCAAGTACCACTGACACTGTTAACCATGCGGAAAACCCCAGCAAATAGCCAATGGCACTCCCCACGACCGGCCCCGTCATCCAGAACGGAAACCAGACAAAAACAAACAGGCCAATGAGGCCATAGCGCCGCACCTTGACCTGCTCGTGCTCGGCAACAGACCTGGTATTATTCAGAATGCGTTTCAGACGGGGAAATACAACTAGCTTGCGCATACTAAAAACAAACAATGGGTAAAACAACAACACCAGCACTGTCTCGATCCAGATATTGACCAACACCACCAGGACTTGGCCAAAACCGCCGGCGTAACCTATGGACATGGATGCGACCCGGCCAAAAACAATGTTGCTAACGCTCATGGCCCCGAGCATGCTCGAGAGCCCGGGCGCCCAGAAAGCTGTCACGCCCATTGCGATCAGACCAAGACATCCGATGGCGACACCAAGCAACAGGATGTGTCCTTCCGTTGTCTTGAACAACCTGCGCCAGGCCGGTTGATTTAAATGTGCTAATTCATCCTTTTTCACAGTCGTCGTACAAATGCAATATGCATTTAATCCAGAATGCGTTACCAGCGTGACTTTTTACCCATCACCTCAGGCAATTCCCCTGTGATGGATAGCTTATTCTAATAATAGAAAAGTATAGCCCACCACATTGTCCGCGTGACATGGGCACGCAATCATACTGAGGTCAGCGCAGGAATTACGCACAGACGATTTTCGGATAGAAATGCTTCGTTATGGAAACTATCTTTTCCCTGACAGACGCTCGATCTGTTCTGTTAACAGCGCGATGTCATATTCCGCCCGCACCACCTTCAGGCAGACAGCGCACAGGCAATCCGTGTAGCGTTCGCTGACATAGTCCAGATGTTCGGGCCTCAGGTACACCGTCTGGCACTGGCACAACAGGATCGAACCGGACTTGCATTCAAACAGCGCCTGGCAGCGGGGACAGCGTTTTTGTTCGTGTTTGCGCATTTAAAAGACGTATAGTTAAAATTTATTTTTTACACTGACTACGAATATCACTATTTTTGGCAACACAGGCTCAAGAATGTTTTTATTGCCTCCTGGGTCTCGGTATATTTTGCCACATGGTGCCTCGCGTGCGGGACAACAATCGAGCGTGAACCGCCGATAGTGCGCGTCATCTTGCAACGTTGCCCCGGACGATAATCGTCATTGGCACCCACTATAGCCAGTACCGGCACATTTTTCGGTGCATTCGGTGTCCCGCTGGCATTCAGGGTACACGCACTCGCAAGAATGATCTCCGCCTTAAAGCCCGGGTGAGACCAGTTATCCACCGTGTTTCCCCCTTCACTGAATCCCATCAGGATGATGTGACTCTGGTCAACCCAGGATAATTTTTTTAGTTCCTGTAACGCATTGCTTACCTCGTCGGTGCGCATGTCGACGCGTTCCGACAATGTCCCTTCCTGGGCGCATTTAAGCCTGCCACGTGCAAAACTATCCGGCATAAATACCGCATACCCTTGCTTTAACATCAATTTACGATACGTCAGGCCATCTGCACTTATGCCAGAGCAACCATGCAGGTACAGGACAGCTGGCACCTTGATCCCGGGTCTCACCACTTTTGCTGCCTGGCCCATCCAGTCTGCCGTATGGCGCCAGCTTTTTTCGACATTGTCACGGGTGTATTGTGCTGGGATTGTATGATAGCCAAGCAACCAGGTCGCCTGTACAGGCGAAGCACCCCCTGGTAACGGTGTTGAACACCCCGTAACAAATAAAACGGCCGACATAGCGATACCGAGACGGAAACAGGTGAACATATATATTCCTTTTCACATTTTTTGTTTATACATAAGCATAATGCATACAAACAGCGCCTGACAGCGGGGACGGCGTTTTTGATCATGTTTGCACATAACATAAGAATGATTAAATTAAAATGTCCAGAACTTGCAGAGCAAGTTAATGAATGCCCTGATGATTCACAAAGTGAATCCAGGGGCAGGAATTACTTGATGGACCTCGATAGAGGTCCTAAGTGCACACCGCCCCCTTTGATCCTTTAATTTAAGATTGGTTAACTAAGCAATTTTTTCACCCAGACCCCAATTGTCAACGTCGGACCGGGTTCCCAGATATAAAATAGTTTCGGGAGTCGAGTGACTGCGGACTAAATCCCTCCCCGCGCCTGCCGATAGTCATTTTAACTATTCCTGTAATCATGCACATGAGGTTTAACGAGGTGTACCCAAAATATGCGCTTGTCCCCATCCTGTTACTGCTCACCCTGCTTTTCACCGGCTGCAGCGGCGGTCGCAGCGTGACATATGAGTCGCCAGGCAAAGTCTATAAAGCGCAAAACGGCATCAACAAAAACGATATTAAAGTGCTGCTTCGAGAACACAACCGGGTACGGGCGGATGTGGGAGTCGGCAAACTCGCATGGTCGGATAAACTCGGTCGCTATGCCCAGGCCTGGGCGAATCACCTTGCAGCAACGACTTGTCGGATGAAACACCGGCCCAATAAGGGCAAGTGGCAACAACACTATGGAGAAAACCTGTTCATCGGTACCGCTGGATTTTACAGCGTCCGGGAAGCAGTGCTGGCCTGGGAAAGCGAGAAGGCGGACTACCACTATGGCACTTTTACCGGCAACAGCCGCAAACCCATCGGTCACTATACGCAGGTTGTCTGGAAGGACAGCAGCAAGGTAGGCTGTGGCCAGGCCCTGTGCAAGGGGAACCTGATCGTGGCCTGTAACTACGATCCCCCAGGCAATTATATCGGTGAGAAGCCTTATTGAAGCAGCGATTACTTCGCAGACCGAAATAGCGCAAAACAGACAACGTAAAATCGGGTTAGAGAGAAATTTTCTCCAAGTATTAGAAACAATTACGACCAGAACGTGTGTAACACGTTCAGGAAATCCCTAACGACTCATGAAGTGAATTCAGGGACTGGAAGTACTTGATGCGACCTGAGTATAGAGAAGAAGTACTCAATGAAACCCGCATGGTTTCTAGAGTGAAACTCGAAGAGCTTCTAAGTACCCTCAGTCCCCTTTTTATTGGTTAATATTATAATAGTAGGAGAGAGTGCGAAGGATTAGTTATTTTTTTCCTCGGCACCACCTGTCCTCATTACCGCTTCCGGTTCTTCGTTTTTTATCCGCTGCAGGAATTCGCGATCATCCTGTTCCACCGAAAGCGCTTCTTCGAAGACTTGCTCAACATGCCTGCCCGGTAAAACCACGGCAATACCACGCCGTGCATAGACATAGTCGCCGGGAAAAATACTCACACCACAAAAGGATACCGGAACATTCGCTTCAAAAGGCATCAGGGTATCGCCACCCCAGCGCGAGGTTTCACCGGCACAATAACAGGCAAAATCGTATTCACGCAGCTCAGGCCAGTCCCGAAGGCGTCCCTCGCCGAGCACCCCGGCCATGTGGTGATGCTGCAGCCGGGAGAGCTTGACCCCGCCGCCCAGACTCGTATTCGTGAACCCGCTTGCTCCCAGCACCAGGACCTTACCCTCGGGCTGATCGCCTACTGCCTTGTAAAACAAGGACGCAAAGTTGTTTTTCTCTGAATCTGCTTTGTCCGCGCGGTAGGGAATAAAGCGGATTATCGCAACCTCTCCGAACAGCAGCCGTTCGGGATCGGGGCTTTTTAGGTCGAGAATATACGGTTCATGAGCAAACTTTCTTCGCATCGCATCAGTCAGGGATGCTGTGGATACCTGTTGCAGTAATTCGTTATCGATGGCCATTCTCAGCCCCTCCGTAGTAATAAAACTTTTAGATACTCAATATAGCCTTACCCTGACTCTTTATTTTTTGCGATAAAACCCACTAAATACATATACACATAACTATTGTGTAAAAATATTTAATCTCTTCTCCAAGTTTTTACACAGGAAACTTATCACATTCAAATGTGTCCACTTTGATATCTGCGTTTGTTTTGCTCTCCACTTTTCAAGTGCATCTATGCCGAGGTAAATCATCATGAAACCAATACTTATCAGCTTTGACCTATGCCCCTTCGTCCAGCGCTCAGTGATTACCTTACTGGAAAAGAAGGTCGATTTTGAGATTCGATATATTGATCTGGCCAAACCACCACAGTGGTTTCTGGACATATCGCCATTAGGTAAAGTACCGGCATTGAGTATCGGTGACGATACCCTGTTTGAATCTGCCGTCATAAACGAGTACCTGGATGATATATATCCACCTTCAATGCACCCCTCCGATCCTCTGGAAAGAGCGATTAACAAATCCTGGATCGAGTTTGGTTCAGAGATGTTGTTTGCACAATACCGCTATTACACGGCAAAAACCAAGGATGATTTTTATCACAACCTTGATGAACTCAAGAATAAAATCACACAACTTAATAACACGTTGAGCAGTGGGCCATTTTTTAACGGTGATAAATTCAGTTTAGTCGATGCAGCCTATGCACCACTTTTCACCCGACTTGCACTACTGGAAAGCCTGGTCGACAACAACATGTATCAAGACGCAGCTAAGGTCGCCCGATGGGCCGAGAACCTGATTAGCAGGGAAACGGTTAAAAAATCCGTCATCCCGGAATTTCAGGAAAAATACCTGGCACATATCGCACGCGCGGAAGGCTATGCAGGCGACCAGTTTCGCCAGGCAAAACAAAAGGAAACCAAGACTGCAGCCCACGCTGAATAAAGTTATCAGCAACCTCTTATAAAACCCGTAATCTTTTGATTACAGGTTTTTTGATTAATAGGGTCAGAGAGTTAAATTCTCTAATATTAGCAATTATTACGACCAGAACCCGAAGGGTTCAGGAAGTACTTAATGGAGCTCGCTAGAGGTCCCAAGTGCTCTCTGACCCGCTTTTGCCATGTTTGCGCATCTATATTAGAGATTACTGTGTTCTGACCCCGACTTTAAATTTAGCAACCGCCTTGAGTGAATATAGCTCCAAATAGAAGCACAAGGGCAATTACAGTGCTTAATATAATACTACCGTAGTAACCAATAGGGTCGTCTTTCTTGATAAAAACAGGCGGAATACGGCGCACGTAGACGATAAATCTGTATTTAATCTGTCCAAAAATTAGTATACACATTGCGATGAACAATATGATGTATAGGTATTTTTGGGCGCATGCGCGTACAATTAGTGAAATAATCATTCCGCTAAAAGCGATTACAAGAAAACTTTTTAATATAAGGAATTTAGCTCGCACACTTTTAGCCCTACCTTTTTCATAGTTCATAACATGAATCAGGTAATCGAGATCTCCAATTCCTCCCCCAAATAACGCTTTCCTGAGCTTTAACATCCAGAACTGTCGGTGAGGTGCTCTAATATGGTATTTTTGCTCACGTATGGATTCCAGATTTAAGAGCAATTCAAAACTCTTTTTTCTGATATCCACGTTAATTCCGTATGTGGCAGTTCGTATGCAATTAGTAATACTCTCATTAAGTTCATTGAGCGGCATTGTTTCGTAACGTGGCACATTACTTTTAGCTTCCTGGAAAGTGAGAGATTTATTCATATTCAAATTGTATGCGGATTGAGGTGAGGCTATCTGCGCATTCTGCCAGTCCTGGATGTGTTGTTTTAGCAGTTTGAGAGCGCTGCCCTGGTAATCCGGATGACCAGCGAGTCTGGATACGCCCTGAATCAGGGCCTCAGAAACTGCCTGTTTGTCTTGTTCAGTAATGAGCAGTTGATAACACCCGAGCCATTGTTTCTTATAATCTACAGGAGGCTCGATATAGCCTTCAGTCAAAATCCTATCGAGCAGGCTCACAGTTGGAGAATGTAAATCAGCCAGTGCCTTGCGGATAACCGCTAACGTACTTCTAGTGAGCGTAAAGGAAGAATTATATATCTCGTCGTAATTTTCTGGGTTCATATCATATTACTCAGAGGCTCAATCCAGTCACTTCGTCAGAATCTTGAATTCTTATTTCATATCCTCGCAAACAGATATCATCATTTCACACTTTATTGCATATACTCGTTTGAGTGGTAATAAGTGTGCACCAGCACTTACAACTCTGTTCAAACAGCGTCTGGCAGCGAGGACTTTTTTTTGTTCGTGTTTGCGCGTGATTATAATTAAATCCCTCCGTCCCCTCTACGATTCTTTCCGTGTAATAATAAAAACAATGAAACCTATACCTAATAGTAAAATTGCTGGAGGTTCCGGTACTGCCGAAACAGTATTTGCCGCGAAAGTAAAATTGTTGGTATCAGTAAATGTGATATTTTGCCAATAATTATTACCTAAAAAACCACCACCAAGATTGAACTGGGCTACAGAAGATCGCATGTCATAGTTGAGGATACTACTCGCATCAAGGTCAAGAATATTAGGATAACCGCCACTATATGGCCCAAAAACCAAGCTTGGCGTTGAACTGGCTGTTTGGATTCCAAGAAACTGGTTTGCGCTATCGACTGATATACCAAATGGTCCTGTGAGGTTAGCACTCAGTGGTTCATTAATAATGGCATTGCTTGAAGTTGTTACATTTGAAGTATCGCCAGTAAGGCTGAGAACAAAATTTTGATTATCAAATGCATAAGATCCTGATCCCGTCCACGTAATAATATAATTAATAGAGCTGTCTTGTTGTGTAATTGCTGCAAAAGTAAAATCGCTGGCATCAGTAAAAGTGATATTTTGCCAATAGTTATTATCTAACAAGCCTCCATCGAGATTGAACGTGGCAATAGAGGAACGCATGTCATAGTTGCTGATACTACTCGCATCAAGATCAAGTATATCGGTGTAACTGCCACCACCTGGTCCAAAAACCAAGGATGGTGTTAAACTGGCTGTCTGAATGCCTAAAAACTGGTTGACGTTATCGACTGATATACCAAACGGTCCTGTGAGGTTTGCACTCAGCGGCTCATTAATAATGGCAGTGCTTGCATTTGTCACATTTGAAGTATCACCCGTTAGGCTAAGAACAAAATTTTGATTTTCAAACGCATAAGATCCAGATCCTGTCCAGCCTATCTCGTAAGAAATAGGTGCAGCATTCGCGTAATGTGAAGAGACAGACAAAATTGTAAAAAGCGCAAACTTATAAATATTTCTCGTGAACATAATCCACCCCGCTAATCCTTTGCGCAGAAAATGGGCTTAAGTTTTTATATTGGCGATTTCAAAGACCCGGAAATACTGACACCGCCCGAGTCTCCTATTGAAATATATAGCGGGCTTCGCCGCTTTTTGCAATCGGTATTCGGTTACATCGACTTATTAGACAAACTCGACACCTGACTCGAAGAATGCTAACTACCAAGGTGGTGGTACCCGTTACACAACCTTCAGGCATGCACTTCTATTACACGGTAAAACCGTCGCTAAAGCACAATATTCTCTAATATTTGAAACTATTGCGACTAGAACCTGTAGGTTCAGGGAGTACTTGACGATCTCAAAGAGTTCCAAGTGCTCTGTGACTCGGTTTTTCTTTCATCCGGACTTGCACTCAAAAGGCACCAAGCAGAGGGGACAGCGTTTTTGTTCGTGTTTGCGCATCTATATTAGAGTTTATTGCTCTCTGACCCGGTTTTTTTGAGAACCAGCAAAGCTGGTTCAAGGAGTACCCGATGAACTGCTGCTGGCAGTTCTGGGGTGAAGCCCGCAGAGTTTCTGGAGTGAACTTCGAAGAGGTTCTAAGTGCCCTCCGTCTGCTTTCATCTGGACGCTATTTACAACATGTAGAAACATATAATTCCCCAGTCCAGTTCCCATATTGCCGGCATTTTCCGTGGCATTTTATAAATAGATCACCAAGCCTGGGAGTCGATTCCTTAATATAGAAATTTAGATCTTTTTTTGGATATAGTGAAATGGCTCTCATGTAGCCTTCAGTTTTCGTAAAACCTTTCGGGCATTTCCCATTTGATATGATGCAATAGTGTCCTTCTGGCCATATGTTATGGGCATCGCTAGTTAAAAATTCATTGGCCTTATTCAAGGCGCTTTGGATTTTTTCCTGTGCGTCAGCGCCTATTTTCTTTTCTATTTCCTTAGAAACCTGATCTGGTATCTGCATGTATGATGTTACGCCCATAAATATGACGATGGCAGCAAGGCCAACTATAAGTGCCCCTCGCATGAAGGAGAGCGTATTTTCAACTTTGCGAACTCGATCTTCTAGTTCCATAACATTTCCCCTGATTGTGTTGCGCCGGCAGGTTCAAGTTCATGCCTAACGACTAAGGTAAATAGCTGAATTAAATAGTGTCAGAGAGGGGTATTCTCTAATATTAGAAACTATTGCTCTCTGACCCGGTTTTCTCAGTCGCATCTGGCAGCGGGGACAGCGTTTTTGTTCGTGTTTGCGCGTCAGTTAATAGTCATTAGCTTTTACTCTGACCCCAAATATTTTTGCTCTATGACCAGTTTTTTTATTATGTTGCTCCAGTGTCATGATCCTTTTTATTATTTTGGCTTTTTTGCTGTTGAATACTGCCAAAAACATATCCAACAATGGTTCCCAGAATGCCTATGACTGCATCTTGTGCAAAACCAAGCTGGATAGAAAGTATAAGAAGAACGGGTAACACTAGCGTAATCCCCAGAACCTGTAACAAATATGGCTCAAGTGCCCCAATAGTTCTGATATGTTTAATGATATACCAACCAACAAATACTAAAGATATTGCTACTGCTGCTGCTGCACCTTTGGTAATTGAGGGTTTAATAATACACAGCGACTGCGAAATCGAATTTGTATATTTTGAACATTCGTCATAAGAACCTTTCTCAACTTTTTTTAATCCGTTTGCAGACGACTGTCCTGCATTACTATCTTGTGCTGTTGCATATGTTGTACATATAAATAGCATGACTGACATCACAACTAATATCATCATATTCTTATTCATATACCTGCTCCTTTCGGTAATTAATGCTTCCTTCCAAATCACTAGGTAACAATACCATATTCAACTCGCACCGCCTTCAGGCATGTGGCAAATAGGCAATCCGTGTAACGCTCGCTGACATAGCCCAGATGCTCCGGCGTCATGTACACCGTCTGGCACTGGCACAGCAAGATCGAACCGGACTTGCATTCAAACAGCACATGGCAGCGGGGACAACGTTTTTGTTCGTGTTTGCGCATGTTAAAATGAGCAATTAAATATTAGTTTTTACACTGACCCAAATATTTTTAGAACATTAGACTATATACGGTCCGCACCCGTAGTTATTCCACCAATTTTTTAATTTTCCGTCTGGGATGGTTCCATTGAGTCTTTTTATAGACCTTAGCTCTTCACAAATACAATTTTCTAGGTCAGGTTCAGCATGGCGCGGATTAGAAATTCCGCCTCGTTCTGGGTCGATTTTTTCATCGAATTCCTCCCAGCACATCTCAACACGCTTTCCCAGCAAATCCAAGGTTTGCTGTGGTAGTAGTGAGGCGACGATTTCCGCTTCCCTGATTATTGATTTTGACGTTAACGATTCTTTATAAACCCTTTTGTATTCTGCTTTGGTTAATTTATAGTCGCGCTCCTTCTGCCAAACACCGATTGCTGCCATTATTGCGCTGACTGCTGCAATTATTGTTGCTGGCTCCATTCCAACCTCCTTTTGGTTCAAACAATATAAAAAAATCCTCCATCATTAATGTATCTATCTCTCACTAGCACTGTAATATCTAACCAAACTTGTTTTCATATAGCGACTTGTAGCGGGGACAGCGTTTTTGTTCGAGTAGGCGCATGGTTAAAATTAAATCCCTCCGTCCCCTTTTATCCCTCCGTGTAGTTCTAATAACTTTTCATTTTTTGACCCAACATGTTTTTCGACAAGGTCCCACAAAGTTAATATAGATTGAAGCAATAGGTAGTTTGAGTTCTTTTTAAGATATTTTTTCTGCTCTGCCTTTATATTTTCTTTGGTCGAGTCAGCTATAACAAAAGTTCTGAATGTTTCATTATTTTCCTCATTCATAAAAAATTTTTCAGAGGTTTTTAAAGTAATAACGTCCTGCTTTCCAAAAAACTCGTTTCTAAACCAATCCGCTCTTTCATTATCGCCAGCAAACCGAAACACTCTCCTTATAATGCTTATTAGAATAAGAGAGGTTGTTAGTCTCTGTTGGCCGTCTATAACTTCTAATGATTCTTTATTGTTTTTTACAACGATTGGACCGATAAAATATTCGTTCTTATTATTTTCAATCGCTTCAACAACATCATCCCATAGCTGCGATACTTCATCCTCGGACCATGCATAACTTCGTTGAAACTCGGGTACTTTAAGAATTTTTGAAGTTGCGAGGTACTTACTAATTGGCAACATCTCTGTTTCGATAAAATTAGTCATATTTAATTTTCTATCTCGTATAGTTTTGCAGTGGAGTTCTTTTAGTGCATAACAGATTTTAAACGTGTGCGACCGAAATTACGGCTCACGCCGTGTAACTCGATGAAACAAAAAACCAGCCGAAGCTGGTTTTTATTGTTACCCGCGAGCTGCACAGCCAGAGTGCCGAGAGCAAGGCAAAAAGTGCGTTGAGTACCGGAGCTACCGTGTTGTGTAGTGAGGAAACTCAACGCACTTTTTAACGCAGCTAGTCGGTGCTCTGGCGCAGCAGCTTAGCCGCACTTAGAGTCGCCACAGTTAAGACACGTCATACACCCATCCAT
>JBECKZ010000003.1:0-21316 GCA_040235555.1 Thiohalomonadales bacterium
GGTCATTGCCGCATATTTTGCCCGTGTGTATAGCTGGCAAAACTGGCTACTGACATATTGTCTGTGTGCGCTGTGTATCAGTATCGGTCTGTTATTGTTTCCACAGGGCTTGCACAGTTATGCCGGACTCTCCGGTGTCCTGCATGGTCTGTTTGCCATGGGCGTGTTACTGCTCTATACCAGCCAACCGCGTTTGGCCATTGCATTGGGCGTATTACTCCTGCTTAAACTGGTGCTGGATGCCGTATACGGATCATTATTGTTTGCTGATTCGGGTTTTGTCATTGCCCGCAGTGCCCACCTGTACGGTGTCATTGGTGGTGTGCTGAGTCGTCTGTGTGTTTACGCCTGGCAGCGATATGACTCCAGCGCGCAGACACCAACAGCATGAAACCCAATGCCAGCCAGAACCACACGAATACCGCACCGCCACTATCCTTGCTGAGACCAATTTGGGTTGCGGGCGCTGTAAATGTCTTGAGCAAAGACAAGGCGGCAGCCGCATCCAGCATGCCACTCCCGCATTGATTAATACAGGTAGAGTTTGTCGGAAACGCGCGCGCCGAGTCACGCAGGATCGATTCCACATAATAGTTATTTACCGTGTTGTCAGCAGAAACTAACAGCGAGGCCACACCACTGGCCATGGGCGCAGCCAGGCTGGTACCACTATTCGTGATCGTCGCAGTCTGATTATCACAGCTATAAACGTCGGCACTGTTACAGGTGGCTATCTCAATATTCACACCGGGCGCGCTTAAGGCCACAGCACTACCGTAGTTCGATGAGGTTCCACCGGCGAATACCCCCAGGTCTCCATTTTGATCATGGGCGGCAATTGCCAGCACATGATTGCAATTGGCCGGGGTGGTATCCGCGGCCGGAACGCCACTGTTGCCAGCGGCGGCGATGAGTACCGCGCCCGCGGCATGGGCATCATCGATGGCGGCCTGGGTCAGCGGATCACAGGCCTGATTTGTCACACTGCCCAGACTCATGTTGATCACTTTGGCTGGCGCGGGATTATCCGGAACCCCCGCCACATGCAAACCGGCAGCCCAGCGGATCGCATCAATCAAATCATCACCGGTACCGCCGCAGCGGCCGAGGACCCGGACTGGAATCATATTGGCGTGCCAATTGATACCCGCCATGGATTTTAAATCATTCGTGATTGCGCCGATGATGGACATCACCGCTGTGCCGTGCCAGGAACTTCGGGTCGAGTCACTTGCGCAAAAGTCTCCTTCATCGCGCGCATCTGGATCGCGCCCGTCCCCATCCCCGGCCTCGGTCGGATCACTGATAAAGTCATATCCGGCAGTGGCAAAATTGCTGGCGTCCAATTGATCATGCCGAGTATAGCCGGTATCAATCACGGCAATCGGGACGCTGTTGCTACCGGTCGTCGTATCCCAGGCCTGTGGCAAATTGGCACCGGCAGTGGCATCGTGTAATGACCATTGACTGCTGTAATCAAGATCATTGGGTATGGTGAGCATCGGGGTATACACGACATTCGGCGTCGCATATTCCACATTCGCCATGGTCATCAGTCGATGGGCAATCGCCTGGGCATCAGCAAGGGACATGGCATGCGCAAAATTCAGGACGTGCGCACCCTGGCTCATCGCACGTTTATACGAGAGATCTGCCGCAGCCACGACTTTCATTTCCGCCACGGTTTGCCCACTTAAGTGTGGCTGACCACCGGCCTTCGCAATAGCCAATGGTGTGGTGTCATTGCGTAGCTTGACGATCACACCCACTGCCTGTGAACTTTGAAATGAACCGTTGCTCATTGATACTATCGCGTTGGCCAGGCTGTTCATCAGCAAAACGCTGAGCATCAGCAGGATCTGTGTCAGCCTATTTGGCATCGCGCACCTGATCGTCACCAAACAGATACATAATCCCGACATGCAAACCAGCCAGCGAGTAATTGTGGCCGCTGTCGGATCCATTGACATACTGAAGGTAGCCGAGTTGTACAGCCAGGTTATTGACCTGCAATTCGATTCCGGCGCCCGCCGAGATACTTGTCTGTATACCGCTCTGGGTATAACCCGGGTCTGAACTGGTGGTTTTGATCCGGGTTCCACCTAACATGCCATACACACGTAGATTCTTATTGTTCCAGTCTTGCGGCGAGATGCTCAGATGTCCTTTTACAAAGCCTGCGACAAAATTGTCGACCTTTAATGTGACTGGAATACCCGAGACCTGGATGGTGTCGCTGCCACTGTTACCGAGGTGCACTTCTGCGGACAGATGTTGGTTGATCTGTTTACCCACGAACAGATAACGTTGATTGAGGTTAACTTTGTCGAGATTGTTTTGTTGGTAGGTTAATGTGCCAAAGCCTGCACCGACATACCAGGGATCATCGACTTCCGCGCCCCAAACCGAAAGGCTCGCAACGCACAGACAGATACTGAGGATTATTCTTATTGGCATGTGTAGGTTGGGTTGGGTTTGTCCGTTAAACCTAGCATTATTTCCCAATACAAAACTGGCTGAAGATCTCACCCAGCAGATCATCACTGCTCACCTCACCGGTAATCTCGCCCAATTTCTCCTGGACCATCTTGAGTTCCTCCGCGACCAGCTCCGGTTGCCGTGCATGGGTTTGATCATATGCCTGTTGTAAATGCAGGCTGGCCCGTTCCAGGGCATGCAGGTGCCGGCGGCGGGCCATGAAAGTGCCTTCCCCCGTAGTCTGGTAGCCAGCCAGGGTTTTAATGGCACTGACCAGTTGCTCCAGCCCGAGGCCCGCTTTGGCAGAAACTGCCAGACTCGATCCAGGGCTGTTTGCAATCGGTCCGGGCTCACGACCGGACAAATCGATCTTGTTGAAAACCCGGATCACCGGTAAGCCAGGTGGGACTGCGGCCAGGATATTCTCCTCTGCTGGCGTCAGACCCTCACGATCATCTAGCAACAGCAGCATACCATCAGCCTGTTCGATCGCCTGCCATGTTCGACGGATCCCTTCCTGCTCCACTACATCCCCACTTTCACGTAGACCCGCGGTATCGATGATGTGGATGGGCATGCCGTCGAGATGGATTTCTTCCCGGATCACGTCACGGGTGGTGCCTGGGATTTCGGTGACGATTGCGGCCTCGCGCCGAGCCAGGGCATTGAGTAAGCTGGATTTACCGGCATTGGGCTGTCCTGCCAGGACCAGCCGGATACCCTCCTTGAGCAAACTGCCCTGTTGGGCCTGGCGCAGGATCTGATCCAGTTTTGACTCGAGGTCGACCACCTGACCCGCGACATTGCCTTCCGTGAGAAAATCGATCTCTTCCTCAGGAAAATCCATGGACGCTTCCACATACACCCGTAACCGGGTCACCTCGGCCACCAGCTCGTGAACCACCTGGGAAAAGTCACCCTGCAAGGAGCGCAAGGCGGAACGGGCAGCCTGGCTGGAACCGGCATCAATAAGGTCGGCGATGGCCTCTGCCTGGGCCAAGTCCAGCTTGTCGTTGAGAAAGGCACGTTCGCTGAATTCACCAGGGCGCGCGAGGCGGGCGCCAAAACTGATCACCGATTGCAGCAACAGGTCCATAACCACCGGCCCTCCGTGTCCCTGTAACTCTAGGACGTCCTCGCCGGTAAAGGAGTGCGGGCCAGCAAAATACAGCGCAATACCCTGGTCGATGACAACCTGTTTTGTGTCGCGAAACGGCATGAATTCCGCATAGCGGGGAGGTGGGCAGTGACCCAGGATGGCGATGGCAATATCTCGGGTCTTGGGGCCGGAGACCCGAATGATCCCGACCCCGCCGCGCCCATTGGGCGTGGCTTGGGCGGCTATGGTGTCGACGGCAGCGGAACACATGGCGCGATGGTAGCCCAGTTTTGGATGAAAAGACTACGCTCGGTCATGCGTGACCATAGATTAGCTGGCCGGGTAACGCTTCCTGAGTGGGCATCTAACTGCTTGGTTTGCTGTCCTTAATAACCACTCGCGTGATGTACCATTGCTGGGCAATCGACAAGGTATTGTTCACGACCCAGTACAACACCAGGCCGGAGGGGAAGAACAGGAAGAGCAAGGTGAAGACCACCGGCAAGGCCATCATCACCTTGGCCTGCATGGGATCCACCGGCGTTGGATTGAGTTTTTGCTGAGCCAGCATGGTGATTCCCATGATGATGGGCAGTACATAATAGGGATCCTTCACCGACAGGTCCTTGATCCAGAAGATCCAGTCGGCCTGACGCAACTCCACGCTTTCCAGCAACATATAAT
The DNA here is from genome assembly GCA_040235555.1 of Thiohalomonadales bacterium. Lineage (GTDB taxonomy): Bacteria > Pseudomonadota > Gammaproteobacteria > UBA6429 > Thiohalophilaceae > RI-92. The sequence continues at coordinate 4,262 of JBECKZ010000003.1, forward strand.
AGAGTGCAATGAACACCGGAATCTGGATCAGGATGGGCAGACACCCACCCAGTGGATTGATCTTCTGCTTCTTGTACATCTCCATCATGGCCTGTTGGTACTTCTGCTTGTCATCACCATAACGCTGTTTCAGTGCTGCCAGTTTCGGTTGCAGCTTGCGCATATTTGCCATGGATTTGTAGCTGGTCTCGGACAGTTTATAAAACGCCAGCTTGATGAACAGGGTCAGCAGGATGATTGCCCAGCCCCAGTTGCCGATCACGCTGTGGATCCAGCTCAAGACAATAAATAATGGCTTGGATAAGAAGCTCATGTAACCGTAATCCACCGACAGGTCCAGGCCGGGTGCAACTTTATCCAGTGCCTTGATCAACTTCGGTCCAACAAACAAATCGGAATTCACTTGCAAATGACCATTCGCCGCAACCACGTGCTTGGGTGACGACATGCCGATTAAATACCGATCATCACTTAGCTTGGCAGTAAAGTAGCGATAGACAACATCCTTGGGTGGGATCCAGGCACCTACAAAATAATGTTCAATCATCGCGGCCCAGCCACCGGCAAATTCCCGATCGATGGCATCACGCACGTTACTGTCTTTGGGGCTGGCATCATCGATTTTGGAAAATTTTACTTTCTGGTATTTGTCATCCGGACTGTAATACACCGGCCCGACGTAGGTTGGCAGATGTGCGATGCCTTTGTGTTCCACCGGTGGTGTGCGTTCGAGTCGCATGTATACATTACCCTGCCAGCTTTGCTTGCTAGGATTGTTGATGATGTGGCTAACCTTGATGTGGTAACTGTCGGGTTTGAAGGTATAACGAATAATGAATTCCATCCCCAACTGGTTGTGCCAGACCAAGTCCACACTGGTGCTTTTATCTTTTATGACATACTTGGTTTGCTTCGTTTGAAAGATGGTTTTGCGGTTAGGGGTCAGATCCTGTGCTTGCTTGTTACCACTGACATAAAAACCAGACTGTACAACGAAATCACGTTTCGCGGATTCTTCCAATAAGCGGTAAGGTTCATTCGGTTTGTCGACGGCGACGGTGTATTTTTTTAAATCCAGTTCACGCAGATCACCACCCTGGCTGTCGATCACCGCGTGATATACATCCGTTTCAATCACGATGTCCTGGCCATGAGATTCGGCCTTCATCACCGGTTTACTGGCGGGTGCCTGTTGTGTGGAGGTAGTACCGGTTGTCGGCACCGGCATTTCCTGTTCACCTGGTGCAGTGCCCGTTGCAGATTGTTTCTGTGTCGTCGTTGTCTGCGTAACAGGTTCGACCGGTTTGGGACCGTAATCCTTTTGCCACTGCGTATACAACATAAAACTCAGACCGGCCAGAATGGCAAATAAAAACAGGCGTTGTTGTTCCATGGTTAATTACTTCACTTTCGTATTGTGCTTATGGGGAGGATGCTCGGGGACAGGATCGAGTCCACCTGCATGAAATGGGTGACAACGTGACAGGCGACGCAAGGCCATCCAGCTACCGCGGGCAGGACCAAACCGATCAATAGCTTCCATGGCATATTCTGAACAGGTCGGCGTAAATCGGCAGTGCTGTCCAATAAAAGGGCTCAGCAAATAACGATAAGCCGTGATCAATCCTATTAAGATGCGTCGCATAGTCGTTTGATATGTTGCCAGTGTTTTTCCAGACGTTGAAAAATTTCCTGGTTGCTCAGGCCCGAGACGTCGCGGCGCAAGGTCACAACCAGATCGATTCCAGCCAATTCCTGTTGATGTTGCCGGAAGCTTTCACGAACCAGCCGCTTGATGCGGTTGCGGGCCACTGCTGTTTTTACATGCTTGCGCGCGATAGCCATGCCAAGCCGCGCAAACGCGAGCTGGCTATTTTGCCCGAGTACCACAAAATATTCATCACTGGCGCGACGTGATGTAGCAAATACGCGCTTAAATTCCCCGCCCTGAGTCAGACGTTGTGATCGGGTAAAACGCCAGTGGGATAAGGAAACGAGAGAATCCTTGCTGATGGCAGGTTAGACAGTCAGGCTCTTACGGCCTTTGGCACGACGACGATTCAGGATCTTACGACCGTTACGGGTGCTCATGCGGGCACGAAAGCCGTGAGTACGTTTGCGTTTTAATTTGCTGGGCTGAAAAGTTCGTTTCATGGCCGTTACCGCGTTTTGCTCAAACTGTCATAATTAGGACGCTAGTGGCGTCGGAAAAGGCGGCAAGGTTACTGTTTTGGCCCCATTGTGTCAACTGCCATTCCGTAAAACAATGCGCAAACAGCAAGTTACTCAGGGTGTGGATAAGTAGGCGCAGAAGGCGTAGGATCCCTCGTCCGCTCACTGAGCGGATTTTTTGTCGGCGCAAAATATACACATTTCAAAAGGGGAACAGCAGGGTGTCGCAGACGCTTTGGGATGAATGTCTTGTGCATTTGGAAAGGGAGCTCAGCCCGCAGCAGTTCAACACCTGGATCCGTCCCCTCCATGCCGTCAGCGATGATCAGGGACTGCGACTGCTCGCGCCTAACCGCTTTGTCAAAGACTGGATTGATGAGCGCTTTTTAAGCCGTATCGGCGAAATCCTGGATCAACTGGGTAAGCCCGTCCCCTGTCTGCGGGTAGAAATCGGGACCCGCCTAAATGAACCGACCTCAGTCACTCGTCCCAAGCCAGCAACCAGCAATACACCCAGTCGCAACAGTAGCCTGAATCCCAATTACACCTTCGACACCTTTGTTGAGGGCAAATCCAATCAATTGGCACGTGCCGCTTCCAGTCAGGTCGCCATGAACCCCGGTGGTGCCTACAACCCGCTTTTTATCTACGGCGGTGTAGGTCTGGGTAAAACTCACCTGGTGCATGCCGTGGGCAATGCCATCGCCAATTCCAAACCCAATGCCAAGGTAGTGTATCTGCATTCTGAGCGCTTTGTGGCGGACATGGTTAAGGCCCTGCAACACAACGCCATTGACGAATTCAAACGTCATTATCGTTCGGTCGATGCCCTGCTCATCGACGACATCCAGTTTTTTGCCGGCAAGGAACGCTCCCAGGAAGAATTTTTTCATACCTTTAATGCTCTGTTGGAAGGCCAGCAACAAATTATCATGACCTGTGATCGCTATCCCAAGGAAGTTGACGGTCTGGAAGAACGATTGAAATCTCGTTTCGGTTGGGGCCTGACCGTCTCCATTGAACCGCCGGAACTGGAAACTCGGGTAGCCATCCTGATGAACAAGGCCCAGTTATCCGGCGTAGAGCTGCCCAACGAGGTCGCCTTCTTCATTGCCAAGCGTCTGCGGTCAAACATTCGGGAACTGGAAGGCGCCCTGCGCCGGGTCATTGCCAATGCTCAATTTACCGGGCGTGCCATTACCATGGATTTTGCCAAGGAGGCCTTGCGGGATTTATTGGCCTTGCAGGACAAATTGGTCACCATTGAAAATATCCAGAAGACCGTGGCCGAGTACTACAAAATTCGGGTGGCCGATCTACTGTCCAAGCGTCGTAATCGATCCGTTGCCCGTCCCCGTCAGCTAGCCATGGCCTTGTGCAAGGAGTTGACCAATCATAGCCTGCCCGAAATTGGTGATGCCTTTGGCGGTCGCGACCATACGACCGTACTACATGCTTGTCGTAAGATAAATGAACTGCGAGAAAGTGATTCCCGCATAGCAGAGGATCTGGCGAACCTCCTTCGGACCTTGAGTACTTGATGGATGACTTGTGGATAACTTGTGTATGAAGCATGATTTGATTTCTGCGACCAAAACCGTTCACAACTTATCCACAGGCGATTCACATATGGTACGGAACTTATCAGATTGGTTTGCGTTCTTTTAACTTTCTGATATAAAAGATAAATTTACACTTATACACAGGTATGGAATAAGCTAATAATAATAACAATTGTTTTATATAAAAGATTTAATAATAAAGGATCCTCATGAAAATCACGGCTCAACGGGAAACGTTACTTAAACCACTGCAAATTGTCAGCAGTGTTGTCGAACGTCGTCAAACTTCACCGATTTTGGCAAATACCTTAATGAGCGTGACAGGTAAAATGCTTACCTTAACCGGGACCGACCTGGAAGTTGAAATGGTTGCAACGGTGGAAGTGGAATCGGACCAGGATGGAGATATAACTCTACCGGCGCGAAAACTTATGGATCTGTGCCGAACTTTACCCGATGGGGCCAAGATAGAGATTGCTATTGAAAAAGATCGTGCAGTGATCCGCTCCGGACGCAGCCGTTTTACTTTGACCACCTTACCGGCAGTGGAATATCCCAATATTGATCCGATTGAAACGCCGTTAAGTTTTCAATTACCGCAGGCACAACTCAAACAGCTCATTGAGCAGACCCAATTTGCCATGGCGCAACAGGATGTGCGCTATTACCTAAATGGCTTAATGGTGGAAATCACGGCGGATCGGGTTGTTACGGTGGCAACCGATGGTCATCGCTTGGCATACAGCCAAATCCAGGAAAGTACCGGAGTCAGTGAAAATCGTCAGGTCATTGTGCCGCGTAAAGGTGTGGTTGAGTTACATCGTTTACTGGAAAGTGAAGACACGCCAGTCGAAGTACAGATCGGCAAGAACCACATTCGGTTGATCCTCCCGAGTGTGACCTTCACTTCCAAATTGATTGATGGCAAATTCCCTGATTACCAACAGGTCATCCCTGCGAACCCGAATCGTAATATGGTTGTGAACCGCGAGAACCTGCATCAGGTGTTTAATCGGATTGCCGTGTTATCCAATGAGAAATTCCGCGGAATGCGTCTGCAGTTGGAACCCAATCTCTTACGCGCCAGTGTGCACAACCCGGAGCAGGAAGAGGCTGAAGAAGAAATCGAGGTTAGCTATTCCGGTGACGCATTTGAGATTGGTTTTAATATTGGTTATTTCATGGATGCCCTTTCTGCCATCCGCAGCGATGATGTCAAGGTTGCCTTTACGGATTCCAATCATTCTTGTCTGGTCCAAGGAGTTAATGACGATCAATCGCGCTATGTGATCATGCCTATGCGGCTCTAAGATTGTGAGTTTGGGCGTATGGCCCTGGAAACACTCAAGATCTCCCACCTGCGAAATATTTCTCTGGCGGAGTTAGTTTTTAGTCCCGGGCTAAATCTAATTGTCGGTCCCAACGCTAGTGGCAAAACCAGCCTGTTAGAGGCTATTGCCCTTTTGTGCCAAGGACGGTCATTTCGTACACATCGAATCGACCTCCTGGTACAACATGAATCCCAACAAATGCTAGTTGTGGGGAAGCTACGTAATGGGCAGCGCCAACATACTTTGGGTCTGGCACGGGAAAACAAGAAAACCTCAGTCAAACTTGATGGCAGTCCCCTCGTGAGAAGCACCGATCTGGTGAATTTGCAGGCTTTGCATGTCATCACACCAGAATCCCATGAAATCCTCGATCAGGGACCAAAAATGCGTAGGCAATTTCTGGATTGGGGTGTGTTTCACGTGAAACCAGACTATCTCGCCAGCTGGCAGCGTTACCACCGGGTGCTGCGCCAGCGCAATCACGTATTACGCCATGGCGGTGGCAAAGATGCGGTTCAGGCATGGGATGCCCAGTTAATAACAGAGGCAACAACCCTTCATAATCAAAGAGTGAGTTATTTGACTCTGCTGGGTCCCTCACTGAAAGAATTTGGACAGCTGTTACTCGAGATGGTTGTAGAATTCCGCTATCGACCAGGCTGGGCCAAAACAAGTGAGTTTTTCGGAGAACAGCTAAAGAAGGATCTTGAACTGGACCGTGCACGCGGCTTTACCCAAAGCGGACCCCATCGGGCAGACATTTCCTTGTTGGCAGAGGGATTGCCAGTCAAACAGGTATTCTCGCGTGGTCAACAAAAATTGTTAATCTGTGCCATGTATCTTGCCCAAGTTGCCAACTCCCCACATCCCGGGATTTTGCTGATAGATGACTTACCGGCTGAACTGGATCCTGTTCGTCGCGGCCGGTTGATGTCAGCAGTGGCATCTACACAGGTCCAGCTGTTTGTTACCGCAACGGAAGCGAGTTTGATACCGCTTGAAGAATGGGAAAACAAAAAAGTGTTTCACGTGGAACGCGGTAATTTCCACGAAGTGGTATAATTTTGCCCTCGCCTGAAGGAGGCCCATGATATGGCTGATGAGAAGGACAAAAAGGGTACCAAGTACGATTCGTCGAACATTAAAGTCCTGAAAGGACTGGATGCTGTACGCAAACGTCCTGGTATGTATATCGGGGACACTGATGACGGTACTGGTCTGCACCATATGGTGTTTGAAGTCGTGGACAACTCCATTGACGAAGCCTTGGCGGGATTTTGTAATAAAGTCGATGTGACCATCCATACTGATGGTTCAGTTTCTGTACGGGACGATGGCCGCGGCATTCCAACAGATTTCCATGAAGAAGAAGGTCGGTCTGCCGCAGAAGTTATTCTTACTGTCCTCCACGCCGGCGGTAAATTCGATAGTAATTCCTATAAGGTTTCCGGTGGCCTGCATGGTGTGGGCGTCTCAGTGGTCAATGCCCTGTCTGAGTTGTTGCGCCTGACCATTCGGCGAGATGGCAAAGTCTGGTATCAGGAATACAAGCTTGGTGAACCTCAAGGGGAGTTGAAGGTCACTGGCGATACAGAGAACACCGGGACCGAAATCCGCTTCCTACCGAGTTCGACAATTTTTTCAGACACACTCTTTCACTATGACATTCTGGCAAAACGCCTGCGGGAACTGTCGTTCCTGAATTCTGGCGTTTGTATTACGCTGACGGATGAACGGGATGGAAAGGCGGACAAATTCGAGTACCAGGGTGGAATCAAAGCCTTTGTCGAGCATTTAAACCGAAATAAAACGCCGCTGCACGACACTGTATTTTACGTGAATACCGAAAGGGATGGCCTAACGGTGGAGGTGGCCATGCAGTGGAATGATTCCTACCAGGAAAACATCTTCTGCTTTACCAATAACATCCCGCAACGTGATGGCGGTACACATCTCGCAGGATTTCGTGCGGCACTAACCCGAACATTAAATAATTATATTGAAAATCAAGGTCTTGCCAAAAAGGCCAAGGTCACTACCAGTGGCGATGATGCCCGAGAAGGCATCACAGCGGTGCTCTCCGTCAAAGTCCCGGACCCTAAATTTTCCTCTCAAACCAAGGATAAGCTGGTCTCGTCTGAAGTGAAGGGTGTTGTCGAGTCGGTAATGAGTGAGAAATTCAGTGATTACCTCATGGAAAATCCCCTGGACTCAAAGAATATCGCCTCCAAGGTAGTGGAAGCCGCGCGAGCTCGGGAGGCAGCGCGAAAGGCCCGGGAAATGACTCGCCGCAAGGGCGCACTGGATATTGCCGGCCTTCCCGGGAAATTGGCTGATTGCCAGGAGAAAGATCCGGCGCAATCCGAACTGTTCCTCGTGGAGGGTGATTCCGCCGGCGGTTCCGCCAAGCAGGGTCGTGACCGTCGTTACCAGGCGATTCTGCCACTTAAAGGCAAGATCCTGAACGTGGAAAAGGCCCGCTTCGACAAAATGCTTTCATCGGCCGAGGTGGGTACCCTGATCACAGCGCTCGGCTGCGGGATCGGTAAAGAAGAGTTTGATCTCAACAAGCTGCGCTATCACCGCATCATCATCATGACCGATGCTGACGTCGACGGCTCCCATATTCGGACCTTGTTGTTGACCTTTTTCTATCGCCAGATGCCGGAATTGATCGAAAACGGGCATATCTTCATTGCCCAGCCTCCTCTATATAAGGTGAAAAAGGGCAAACAGGAGCGCTACGTCAAAGATGATGTCGAATTAAACGGTTATTTGTTGGCCACCGCGCTGGATGGTTGTGAAGTCCATGTCAACGAAACTGCGCCCGCGTTGAGTGGTCAGGCGGTGGAATCCCTGGCACGCCAGTATATGCAGGTGATGGAAAGCATTACCCGCCTCTCACGTCGCTATCCGGCAGAAGTGCTGGAAAAAATGCTGACTATGCCAGTCTTGAGCAGTGATGCGGATCAGGAGACAGCTGCAAGCTGGTTTGCTGACCTGGAGCAGCGAATGCAAAGCGATGAGTTAGATAGCACTCGCTATACCATGACCGTCAGGGCCAAAGTTGGGGAAACCAGCCAATGGCAATGCAAGATCGCGACAATTCGCCACGGAATCGAAACAGATTACTACATTTTAAACGAATTTTTTGCTAGTGGAGAATATCAGGGAATCAGGACCTTGGCCCAGGAGTTAGACGGCTTATTAGGTGAAGGAGCCTATATCATGCGGGGCGAGCGTCGCCAGGCCATCACATCGTTTAAACAGGCCATGAGCTGGTTACTGGACGAAGCCAAGCGCGGCCAACATATCCAGCGCTACAAAGGTCTGGGTGAAATGAACCCGGAACAGCTTTGGGAGACGACGCTCAATGCCGATTCCCGCCGCCTGTTACACGTCCAAATTGAGGATGCCATTGCTGCCGATGAGATCTTCACGACCCTGATGGGGGATCAGGTCGAACCGCGACGGGAATTCATCGAAGACAATGCCCTCAACGCCATGAACCTGGACGTGTAGTCTACTGAGTCTGCCAGTCTAGGTGTAATTAAAAGGGAGCCCATGCCTCCCTTTTTAGTTTGCCTCATAGGGTCCCTGGGTAATCTCAGGCATCTGGGCTTCAATCCACTGCCGGGCCTCTTCCAGGATTACCTCTGGGGTTTTGCCCTTAGTCTCGATTGCCTGGCCGATGCGCACGGTAATGTGTCCAGGTTTTTTCAGAAAACCTTTGCGTTTCCAGTATTCACCGGCGTTGTGGGCAACCGGAATGATTGGAAAGCCACTTTCAGCAGCTAGCACTGCACCCCCTATACGGTATCGACCGGGTCCTGTTGCATGAGTGCGCGTCCCTTCCGGGAAAATCACCACACTCAAACCTTCCTTCAAACGTTTGATGCCGCCCGTCACTAATTGCTTAACGGCTTTGTGGCCGGTACCTCGCTGGATGGAGATGGGTTTCATAGAAGCCAACCCCCAACCAAAAAACGGGATCCACAGCAGCTCAGATTTAAATACGAAGCTAATGGGTGGAAAGATAATTTGCAGGATATAGGTTTCCCAAGTGGACTGGTGCTTGCTAAATATGATTGCCGGATGTTGTATGTGTTCGCGCCCTTCCACACTGTAATCGATCCCACATAAAAGCGTTAAGGCTTTGATAACGGAACGAGCATAGATGTTAATACAACAATAACGTACCTTATATGGAAAGGGAGTCAACAACAGTACCAGGCTACCAGTGATAACGGTGGAGCTAATCAAATACAGGCTGAACAGAGTGGAACGTAAAAGACGCATGACTATAGCTGTCCTTCCAGTAAATGATCGATATATTCCGCCAGGTTGGCATACACTGGTACGCCTTTTAGACTTTCGCCCTTCACCAGGGTACGCTCGCCCTTACCAGTTCGAACCAGAACGGGGGATGCACCGACCTGTTGTGCGGCCTGCAAATCGCGCAGGGAATCCCCAACTGCCGGAACACCAGATAAATCCGTCTTGAGCCGTTGCGCAATTTCTTCATACAGGCCGGGACGGGGTTTGCGGCAATGGCACTGATCTTCGGGGCTATGGGGGCAAAAAAAGATCCCGTCTATACGCCCACCATACGCGCTTAATAGACGTTTGAGTTTGTCGTGAATTTGCGTGAGCGTGTCCATGCTGAAATAGCCGCGCGCGATGCCGGACTGGTTGGTGGCGACCACGACCAGATAACCCGCATGATTCAGGCGGGCAATCGCTTCCAGTGAGCCCGGGATGGGAATGAATTCATCCGGTGACTTGATGTACTCATCCGAGTCTTCGTTGATCACGCCATCCCTGTCGAGAATGATTAATTTCATGGCCTATTTTTCGCGAAACTCGGAGACGCGAATACGGCCGTTAATCATCTTGGACTCGCGTTGCATGATTTTATCCATCTTGTGCCAGAAGGCTTCCTTTAGATCAAAGTCAGCGGCGATGGCGGTGCCTATGAGTAAAATAAACAGGTCCGCCACCTCTTCTGCCAATACCTGCTTGTTACGGCCCTTGGTGACACACTCGGCGACCTCGCCCAGTTCTTCCGTCATCAGTGCAACTCGGTACATCAACTCCTCGCCGCCAGTATTTTTAAAATCGTGCTTGTCATGAAAGGCCTGCACGGCATCCAACATATCCTGGTATGAATCAGAGTGTGTCATAAGTGTTCCTAAGCTGTGCCTTGCAGTTGGGAAATGTCCGCAACCTGTAGGAATAAATTTCGAAGTTTGGACAACATCGCCAGGCGATTTAAGCGCAAGGCTTTATCCTCTACGTTAACCATAACCTCATCAAAATATTTATCTACATTGGTCCGTAGCTCTGCCAGTTGGTGCAGGATACCCGTGTATTGACGTTTCGCAATGAGTGGTTCGATTTTTACAATCAAGAGAGCCAATTGTTCTGACAATGCCTGCTCGGCACCTGGCTGGATCAGGTTTGTATCCACCTTGTCAGGAATTTTGTCTTCACTCTTTTTCAGTATATTCGAGATCCGCTTATTGGCGGCTGCCAGACTCTCGGCTTCGGCCAGTTGGCGAAAGGCATTCACCGCCAGCACGCGGGCATTAAAGTCATTGGGCTGAGTTGGACGCTGACTGAACACCGATTCGAATACATCGAACTTGATATCCTGGCTGGTGTAATACGTTCGCAGGCGATCGAGGATAAAGTCGATGGTTGTATCAATGGCTTTTTTGGCTTTCACTTCTTTGACGAAATGACCAGCAGCAAATTCAAGCAGTGGCTGCAGATCGAGGGCGAGGTCGTTTTCAATCATGCAGCGTAATACGCCCAATGCGGCCCGACGTAAGGCATAGGGATCCTTGTCGCCCGTGGGTAATTGACCAATGGCGATAATCCCCAGCAGGGTATCCAGCCGATCGGCGATGGCTACGGCCTGACCGGTTTTGGTTTGTGGTAACTGATCGCCGGCAAATCGTGGCATGTAGTGTTCGTCTATCGCAATGGCAACCTCACCCGGTTCGCCGTCATGCTCTGCGTAGTAACGGCCCATGATGCCCTGTAATTCGGGAAATTCACCGACCATCGACGTCATCAAATCACACTTACATAATTCTGCTGCACGCAATGCCTGCAGTTTGTTACCGTCAATTTGCGTGGCTATTTGTTCGGCCAGTTTGGCGACACGCTGGGTCTTGTCATACAGGCTACCCAATTGTTTTTGGAAGACCACAGTCTTTAATTGTTCGAGACGCGCAGCCAGGCTTTGCTTGCGATCCTGGTTCCAGAAAAATTCCGCGTCGGCAAAGCGCGGTCGTATCACGCGTTCGTTACCCTCGCGGACCTTGTTCGGATCCTGACTTTCGATATTGCTGATGGTGATAAAGTGCGGCAGCAGCTTGCCCTGTGCATCTACCACGTGAAAATACTTTTGATTGGCTGACATGGTGGAGATGAGGGCTTCCTGCGGAACTTCGAGATAACGTTGTTCAAAGTTCCCAATCACAGCCACCGGCCACTCCACCATAGAAGTAACCTCATCAAGTAGATCATTGTCGATCACGGCCGTTCCCGTGAGTTGGTGGGCAGCTTGTTCCACCTGGCCACGAATGGTTTCCCTGCGTCGCGAGAAATCCGCAATAACTTTGCCTTCACTTTCCAGTAAGACTTCGTATTCACCTGGTGATGGTATATAGATGGCCTGGTTATATAAAAAACGGTGACCACGTGATTCGCGTCCGCTGTTGACGCTCAGAATCGTATCGGTAATTACCTCATCGCCAAACAGCAGGACAACCCAGTGTACCGGGCGCACAAATTGGGCCTCCAGATCCGCCCAGCGCATGCGTTTGGGTATTGGTAATTTATTCAGGGCGTCATTGACGATCGCCGGGATCAATGTCGTGGTTGATTCACCGGCTTGTCGTGCACGATACACCAACCAGCTGCCCTTATCGGTTTCCAGTTTCTCCAGCGCAGATACTTCGACACCACAGGAACCGGCAAAACCCAGCGCTGCCTTGCTCGGGTTGCCTTGCTCATCAAAGGCAGCCTGCAGGGCTGGACCGCGGCGTTCCACATTCTTATCGGCTTGCTGGGTTTGAAGTTCACGCACCAGAACCGCAAGACGTCGCGGTGTTGCAAAGCCCTGGATACTGCTAAATCCCAATTCAGCCTGAACCAGGCCTTGCTGGATCGCATCTGAGAAAGCACGGGAGAGACGCAGCAATGCCTTTGGCGGTAATTCTTCGGTACCAATCTCGATCAACAGATCACGCAACATGCTCATGAGTGACCTCCCTTTACGGACTTACACATAGGGAAGCCCAGGGCCTCGCGGGCGGCAAAAAAGGCCTCAGCCACGGCACGAGCGAGATTGCGTATCCTTAATATATAGTGCTGGCGTTCGGTGACTGAGATGGCGTGGCGGGCATCCAGTAAGTTGAACGTGTGTGAAGCCTTCATTACCTGCTCGTAAGCGGGTAAGGGTAGGCCATCGGCAATCAGGACCTGGCTTTGTGTCTCGCAGGTATCGAACCAGTTGAATAATACAGTGGTGTCTGCTTTCTCAAAGTTATAGGTCGATTGTTCCACTTCATTTTGGTGAAACACATCGCCGTAGGTGACACGCCCCAACGGCCCATCTGCCCAGACCAGATCGAACAGGCTCTCTTTGGCTTGCAGGTACATGGCTATGCGCTCGAGCCCATAGGTGATCTCACCCGTCACTGGTTTGCAGTCGAGGCCACCAATCTGCTGAAAATAGGTGAACTGGGTGACTTCCATCCCATTGAGCCAGACTTCCCAGCCCAGTCCCCAGGCACCTAGGGTTGGGGACTCCCAGTTATCTTCCACAAAACGGATATCGTGGACCAACGGGTCAATGCCCAAGGCGCGCAGGGAATTCAGGTACAGTTCTTGTATGTCTAAAGGAGACGGTTTGATTACAACCTGGAACTGGTAGTAATGCTGCAGTCGATTGGGATTTTCGCCATAACGTCCATCGGTAGGCCGGCGGCATGGCTGAACATAGGCCGCACTCCATGGCTCGGGCCCGATGGCGCGAAGAAATGTCGCCGGGTGAAAAGTGCCGGCGCCCATTTCCATGTCGTAGGGTTGTTGCAGGACACAGCCCTGATCGGCCCAATAGTGCTGTAGGGCAAGGATGAGGTCCTGAAAGGTCGCCGGTGGCTGGATATTGATGGATGTGGCTGACAAGGGTGCTCCAAACAAAAAAAGTGCCGGAAAACAGAGGATTATACCGGTGATTTAGCATCCTGTAAGGGCTGAAGGAAAAATTGTAAGTGTCTAAGCTATTAAATAGACATCAAGCTTGGTCGCTGTATTGATTAAGGCCGATGTGGAGGTGAAGTCATGGTAAAGCTGTTCGTTGAACATCAGGCAACTGCCCAATGGCATGACCTGGTGAAAGAAGCCGAGGCCTTCAATGGTGTGTCATTGGATGAAGAGCTGGAGAGTTACCTGGTATTTTTGCTCATGCGCTATACAGGCAAGCCGGAACTCGCGGCCAAGGTGATGGCTCTGGATTATTTACATGGGGCACAAGCCGCGGGCAGCGAACGGCGGGAAAAGATGCGCGATGTCGGGGATCAGTGTCTGCTTTATTCCGGCTTATTTCCCAAACGTGCAGAGAAAAGACGCGTACGTGTTAGTTACTACGTCGATCTGGGGCGAACGGCCTATCAAAATGTTGCCGAGGCAACACAGGCGGCCATGGCCGAAATGTTCAGTCATCTGGCAGAATCGTTTGTTGCCATGATGGACACGCTGCAGGCAATGCGTAGCATGCATCATCAGGAACAGCAACTCGACCCGATGCAGGCCTTTGAGTTGTGGCAGCAAACCGGGAGCCAGCGTGCACGCACCATTTTAGGTCAGACGACTGAGGCAATCCCCTTGGTGATCCCATGCCGCACCCGCCATTAATGCAGGTCAAAGAATGCTGACAACCTGATTCCTACCAGCTTGCTTGGCCTGGTACAAAGCTCCATCGGCGCGCTCGATGAGGTCGTCTACTTTTTCATCGGGGTGTGCCGGTGTGAAGCCAATGCTGACGGTAAGCGGAATGTGTTTTCCGTTGGTAGTAAAGATCTGCAATTGGGTGGCTTCACGGATACGTTCAAGTACAGACAACGCTTCACCAGGTGCAATCCCGGTCAAGATCAATAAAAATTCCTCACCGCCAAAACGTCCAAAATAATCCTGTTCTCGTACCCGAGTACTAACAACCCGGCTAAATTCATACAACACCTTGTCACCCACCAGATGACCAAAGGTATCGTTAACCCTTTTGAAGTGATCCAGATCCATGAGAGCAATACTCAGGTGGCGCTCGTGCTGGCGTGACAAATGTGCCAATTGCTTATTAAGAGTTTCCAAAATAAAACGCCGACTCAATGTACCGGTCAGCGTATCGTGCATTAACTCGGTATTGAGCAAGTCACGTTCCTGTTCCAGGGCCTCCATGGACGAGTTCATATACTCCACCCGGGTGCGGGTGTATGCATCGACGGCCAAAGAGCAGTCAAGCATGACGATTTTGCTGATGCTATTAATATATTGAGTGAAGCTTGCAGCGTGTTGACGCATCGCCGCTGGTAAGGAATCCAGAATCAGTGCTTGCAAGCAACGATAGGCCGCAAGATACAAGTGCAATGGTAAACTGATACGTTCATGGGCAATGCCTATCCGCAGCCGGTACTCAAAATAGGTAACGTCCTGAAATTGCAGACCAAAGCTCTGGAGGTATTCCAATTGCGTAGCCTTAAGGCGGCGGATGTGATCCTCGGAACCCAGGAAGCTCTGCATTTCCGAAAAGCTGTGCAGGAATTCATAAAACCCATCCAGAATTCGTTGGCTGTGGGGCTGAATGGCCTGTTGCTGTACCTGTCGTAGAATCGGGATATCGTCTTCTCCCAGATGCATTAAAGCGAGCCTTTCCTGGCGGGCCTGGTGATCAAATCCGAATTGCTGGCACAGGTGTGCGTCGGGAAGAAGGGTGTCAGATGTATACATATATATAGTGAATATAGCGTGTTGGGGAAAAGCATGCACAGCATGTCGGGGTAATTCCCCGTCTTGAAAATCTGGTGGCAAGCACGTTTCCTCGCTGGAACAATGATTTATACTGTTCGGCCATTTTTGGACGTGTAAGGCAATGCCAAATTTCCCCTTTCGGTTAATCAGTTTTATGGCGTGTAGCTTAGCCGGCTTATTGATAAGCGGGGTTAGCTCGGCGTCGCCATTGGTGCAGAACGCGTTAATCATCCATGCCGATAGTCTCGAGTATCATGGCAAGCGGGTAAGCATTCCACTCAAACGCAAAAACCTGATTAAAGTATTTGGGCAGCCCAGTCGCGATGTCTATGATGCGGCGGGCAATGTCCTGATCTGGGATGATTTGGGACTCAGTTGCTATGGTTGCCAGAAGCCAAACCCGAAACCGGAAGAGCTGCAGTACATGAGCCCCGAAGAGGCCAAGGCCTACAAGCCGAATGATCAGATCGACGGTCTGACCATCTATGTGCGCAAGTATGATCCGTATGGTACCAAGGAAAAAAAATACAACCATGAGCCTCGCTTCCCATTTCCAGGATTTGTTCGTTTGCAAGGTGTAGACCTCAACGGCACAACCACGATTACGCAGTTTGTTGCAGAGCGAGATAGCAAGCAGACAATCTTGTTACCCGATAACAGTTTCAGTTTTTATATTCGCTGTAAACCCGCACCCCAGGAAATCACCCTGTACACGATTCGTGATAGCTACGATGACGATTTCCAGAGTGTCTATGCAGTCACCATCCGCAATGTCGGCCAGTTTTATAAAAAACTTGCCTGCCGGGAAAATTTCGAAACCCAGGAAAAGAAACAGCTGGAACAGAAAAAACTCGAAGAAGAAAAACTGAAACATCCCCAGCAAAGTAATTTACCGTTACCGGTATCCGCCGGCGAAAACAAATAGTCAGTGCAATCGGTGCCTGACGCTAAGTAGTGTGTAACAGACAATGACGCGACAACGTAAAGCCGTAACACTTATCTCTGGTGGCCTGGATTCCATGCTTGCTGCCAAGGTTGTGATGGAACAGGGAATTCATGTCGAGGGAATAAACTTCTATACAGGATTTTGTGTGGAAGGCCACACCCATGCCATCCGTGAAAAGGACAAGGCCAAACCCAAACGCAATAACGCACTGTGGGTGGCAGAACAGCTGGGAATCAAGCTGCATATCATCGATGTAATCGAACCTTACAAGCAGGTTTTGTTACATCCCAGGCATGGTTATGGCGCCAATCTTAACCCCTGCCTGGACTGTAAATGTTTCATGGTCGGTCAGGCATTGGAGTGGATGCGCAAAAATAACTTTGACTTCATTATCACCGGAGAAGTGATAGGACAGCGCCCGATGTCACAACGTGCGGATACCATGCCGGTGGTACAGGAAGAATCCGGTGCCGGTGATTTATTGTTGCGGCCCTTGTGTGCGCAGAATCTACCAGCGACTTTACCGGAGCGTGAAGGCTGGGTTGATCGAGAAAAGTTATATGACTTTTCCGGTCGTTCACGTAAACCACAAATGGCCCTGGCGGCGCAGTTTGGTTTTGAAGACTATGCCACTCCGGCAGGTGGTTGTTGTTTTCTCACCGATGAAAACTATTCACGTAAGCTGGCAGATCTATGGCAGGCACGACATAGCCGGGAATATGAACTGGACGACATCATGTTATTGAAAGTCGGACGTCACATCCGTCCCAGTGAACATTTTAAACTGATCATTGGTCGTGAAGAGGGTGAAAACAAATTCCTCGAAGGTTATCGCAAACAATACCCTCACCTGCGCAGCGTCAGTCATACCGGACCGTTGGTGTTGATCGATGGCGACATCAATCAGGAGGATTTGCAACTGGCGGCGCGAATTACCGCCCGCTTTGGACACGGTAAAACAGCCGACCGCGTGGATATCGAGGCCGTGTTTCCGGATGGTGTT